>NZ_JAAOMA010000022.1:0-93651 GCF_011602385.1 Chromobacterium fluminis
GTTCGGCGCGTCGTCGCCCAGGCGCAGGCCGATCTCCTCCGGCCCCCAGCCCAGTCTCTGGTCCGCCAGCACGCGCAGGGACAGGTGATTGCGCTCGACGCGCAGGCCGGCCTCCACCGCCTGTTCCAACGCTTCCCGCCCGATCAGCGCCAGATCGTGCTGACGTTCCAGCACCAAGGCGTAGTCGTCTAGCGCGCCGGTCTTGAGGTAGAGGCCGGCCAGCCGCAGCAACTGCTTGGAGGAGTGCGGCGCTTGCCGGTCCACGTAGTGGCGCAGGGCCTGCGCCGCCTGTTCCAGATAGCCGAACTCGATGAAGATGTCGACCTCGGCGAGCGAATCCAGCTCATCCACCTGATAGGGCTGTTCGGCATCGCTGGCGTCCGCAGGTTCCGGTTCCGCTATCGGGATGTCGGTATTCCGCGCATGCGCGGCGCGGTCGCGGCGGGCTTGCCAGCGCAGCGCGGCCAACAAGGCGAGCAAACCCATGGCCAGCGCCAGGCCGGCGAGAAGGTCGAAATTGTTCTGCGGCAGCCAGTCAGTCATGAGGCGGCTCCTCGCGGGGCGGCGGCGTGAAATCGGCGGGGCCGATCAGGTCGGTGCCGCATTCCAGAGTTTCGAACCAGTCCAGAAAGCGCTTCACCATGGGCTTGCCCTTAAAGGAGCCGCCGTGTTGCGGCACGATCCACTCGATGTCCAGTTGGCGGACCATCTCCACCCATAGCCGACAGGCCTTGTTATTGGACATATAGCGACGATGGAAGGCGAGCATGTGGCGGTCGTGCAGGTGGGCGTCGAAATCGCTGACCGGCAGGCCGGCCGCGTGGCCGTCCATCAAGGAGGCGCCGATGTCGCCGGAGAACAGGATCTTGCTGATCGGATCGTAGATCTGAAAAAAGCCGACCGTGTGCAAGTAATGGGCCGGGACGATTTGCAGCTCCGCGCCGCCCAGCCGCAGCCACATGCCGCGTGGCGGAATCGCCACCAGCCGGCCAGCTGTGGCCCCGCGCATGCAGAAGTGGGGCAGGAAGCGGGTCCATTCTTCGGCGATGATCACTTGGGCGTCAGTGATCAGCAGCCAGCCGCCCACTGAGGCGATGATGTCCGGGTCCTGGTGCGAGGCGAAGATGTAGCGGGTGTGCGAGGGCAGGAAGTAATCGGCCAGTTCCGCGATCAGATGTTTGTAAGTGAGGTTGCCGCCCGGATCCAGCAGAATGCCCTCGCCTTGGTCGATGATGGCGAACTGGTTGGATTGTATGCCTTCGCCTTGCACCAGTTCGGTGAAGGCGACGCATTTGTGATTGCCGTCGTCGTAAAGCACCAATGCCATGAACCGCCCCGTTTGCTTGGCCCGCCCGCGGATGGACGTGTTATGCCGTAAGAATGCGCAGATATTATGCAAGCGGTATGGCTGGGGTCTTGACCTGGGTCAAGCTCACCCGGAAGGAATATTTTACGCGGCGGTGACAGCGTCGCCATAAAGATGTATTATTTTTACATCTTTAAGCAGACCGACACCGAGTCGGCATTTTTTACCCACAATAAAATGTATCAAGCACACATCTTTAGGAGCCCGCCATGTTGAGTCCCGAAATCCGCGCTCTGGTCAAAGCCACCGTTCCGGTGTTGCAGCAACACGGTCTGGTTTTGACCAGCCATTTCTATCGCCGCATGTTCACTCACAACCCGGAGTTGAAAAACATCTTCAACCAGGGACATCAGCATTCCGGCCAACAGCAGCAGGCGCTGGCGATGGCGGTGTTGGCCTACGCCCAGCACATCGACGATCCATCGCCATTGGCGCCGGTGCTGACCCGGGTGGCGCACAAGCATGTCAGCCTGGGCATTCGCGCCGAGCACTATCCCATCGTCGGCAAGCATTTGCTGGCTTCCATTCAGGAAGTGCTGGGCGAGGCGGCGACGCCGGAGCTGATAGCGGCTTGGGCCGCGGCCTACGGCCAATTGGCGGATATCTTGATCGCGGAGGAGCGAGAACTGTACCGCGTCAGCGCCAACGCCGAAGGCGGCTGGGCCGGTTGGCGGCCGTTCCGTATTGCGCGCAAGGTGGCGGAGAGCGAGGAAGTCACTTCCTTCTATCTGGCGCCGGCCGACGGCGGCGCGGTGCCGGGCTTCCGGCCCGGCCAGTATGTGTCGGTTAAATGCTTCGTCGAGGAATGGGGCCTGGCCCAGCCGCGTCAGTACAGCCTGTCCGACGCGCCCAACGACGAATATCTGCGCATCTCGGTCAAGCGCGAGGACGGCGGCGAGGGCAAACCGGCGGGACGGGTGTCCAATCTGCTGCACGCGGAAAAACGGGAGGGAGACATTCTGGAGCTGAGCGCGCCGCAGGGCGATTTCTTCCTGCATGAAGAGCGCAGCGGCCCGGTGGTGCTGATCAGCGCCGGCGTCGGTCAGACGCCGATGCTGTCCATGCTGCGGCATTTGCTGAGAACCGGCAGTCGTCGCGAAATCCGCTACCTGCACGCGGCTCGCCACGGCGGCGCGCATGCGATGCGCGACGGTTTGCGGCAGATGCAGGAACGCCACGCGCAGTTGCGCGCCCATGTTTGCTATGAAGCGCCGCGCGCGGAAGATGAGCTGGGCCGCGACTACCAGCAACAGGGCCGTCTGCAGCTGAGCCAGCTGCGTGAAATGACGCTGTTGCCGGACGCCGACTACTATTTGTGCGGCCCGGTGGGCTTCATGCTGGCGCAGCGCGCCAGCTTGCTGGACCTGGGCGTGGCGGCGGAGCGGGTTCATTTCGAAGTGTTCGGCTCCAACGCCGTCGGCGCTTAAGCCATGGCGCCGCTGGCTTCCCATTGAGCCGGCGGCGCTCTCCGTGGGGCTCCGTCTCTGGAGCCTTGGAACCTGTTCAATGTCTGCCGCGCGTCGACGATACGGCGTTTAAAACAGTTTCAGGATGCTGGTGTACCATGTGTACACTCCGCATCTTCAGTCATTTTTGTCTTGTCTCGCGCTTGATCGCTAGGCTTGGAACAGGTTTTAAGACCATGCAATTGACCCGTTTTACCGATCTCGGCCTGCGCGTGCTGATGTATCTGACCTGGCAGGAAGAGGGGCAGTTGGCCACCATTCCAGAAATCGCCGCCCGTTTCGAGGTGTCGCGCAACCACTTGGTCAAGGTTGTCCACTTCATGGCGCAGCAGGGCTGGTTGCAGACCAGCCGCGGCAAGGGCGGCGGCTTGGCGCTGGCGCGGGCGCCGGAGCAGTATCGCGTGGGCGAGGTGGTGCGCGAGTTGGAAGGGTTGTCGCAGCTGATTGACTGCGCGGACCCGCCGTGCGCGCTGCGGCCGGGCTGTAGGCTCAAGGGCGCGTTGGACGAGGCGTTGGCGGCGTTTTTCCGGACGCTGGACCAATATACGCTGCGCGACATGATGGCCGCGCCTACGGGCGAGGCCATCGTCCGGCTGCACCGGCAGCCCTTGCGCCCCAATTAATGACATTGCAATTTTTATTGAAATTTATATGTATTATCATTTGTAATATTTTTTGGATCTTATTGTCGTGAACGCAGCGGGTACTTACACTGCCCGCCATGCGTTATCCCATCCTCCTCCCCGTTATTTTGTTGTTGGCCGCCTGCGATGCGGCCGAATTTTCCAAAATCAGTCAATCCGCGGAAGTCAAAACCCTGGCCAAGGCCGGAGCAGCCGTGGTGCGCCAGCTGGAACAGGCGACGCGGCCAGACGCCGACACGGGCGCGCCGGGCCGGGTTCAGGCCGCGCAGCTGGTCAGCGGCGTCAAACAAGTGGGGCACCGCGACTTTTCCAACGCCAAGAAAGTATTGCCGCGGGTGTTCTCCGGCATGGAGCAGGATTTCTATTGCGGCTGCGATTACCGCGGCAAGGCGGTGGATTGGGCTTCCTGCGGCTATGTGCCGCGAAAATCGGAAACCCGCGCCAGTCGCATTGAGTGGGAGCACGTGGTGCCGGCCTGGAATCTGGGTCATCAGCGTCAATGCTGGCAGCAAGGCGGCCGCAAGAACTGCGCGGCCAGCGATCCGGTATTCCGCATGGCGGAAGGCGATTTGAACAATCTGGTGCCGGCGGTTGGCGAGGTTAACGGCGACCGCGCCAACTTCGCCTACGGCGCGTGGAGCCGCAAACCGACGACTATGTACGGTCAATGCCAATCGGTGACGGATTTCGGCAACAAACGCTTCCAGCCGCGTGAAGAAGCGCGAGGCGCGGCGGCGCGCATCACGCTTTACATGCATGCGCGCTATCAGCTGCGAATGAGCCGGCAGGATCAGCAACTGATGTGCGCCTGGGCGCGCCAGTACCCGGTAAACGCCTGGGAGCGCCGTCGCGACGCGCGCATCGTCCAACTGCAGGGCGAGGGCAATTTTCTGGTGGCGGAGCCGCAGCGCTTGGCCGAGCTGTGTGGAGCTTGAGCGCCGCTATTTGACCGCGCCGTCCATGCCGCGCATGAAATAGCGCTGGCAAAACAGAAATACCAGCAATACCGGCGCGATGGTCAGCACCGCGCCGGCGGCCACCATCCGCGTGGAGGTGGCGAAAGCGCCTTTCAGATACTGCACGCCCACTGATAGCGGGTAGAGATCCGGGTTCTTCAGCACCACGCTGGGCCAGACATAGCTGTTCCACGACCACACCAGGGTGAAGATGGCCAAGGTGGCCAGATAGGGCCGGCTCAGCGGCAGGCATATGCGCCAGAACAGCTGCCAGTCGCCGGCGCCGTCCATGCGCGCGGCGGCGATGATTTCCTCGGGGATCTCCTCAAAGGCGTGCTTCATCAGAAAGATTCCGAAAGCCCCGGCCAATGTCGGCAGCGCCACGCCGGCGCGGCTGTCGTCCAGTCCCAGCCAGGATAGGGTCACGTAATTGCTGAGCACATTGGTTTCGCTGGGCAGCAGCAGAGTGGCGATGATGGCGTAAAACACCCATTGCCGGCCGCGGAAGCGCAGCTGCGCCAGCGCGAAGCCGGCGCAGCTTGAAACCAGCAGCGTGCCGGCGGTGGAGAGGCCGGAAATCAGCGCGGAGTTCCATAAAAATCGTCCCATCGGAATCTGATTCCAGACTTCGCGAAAGTGGGTCAGCGACAAGGGCTCCGGCCAGCTCGGCGGGAAGTCGAACACTTGCTCGCCGTCGCCCAGCGCGATCATCAGCGTCCACCAAAACGGATAACAGGCGGCGCAGGCCAGCGCCAGCAGCAGCAGGTAGTCAGGCAGGCGCCGCAGCGCGCGCGCACGTGCTTGCCGGGCGGGGCGGGCGAGTAGGCTTGAGGCTGCGGTCATGGCGAGCGTCCTGAAAGCTAGCGGTGGGCGGGGCGCAACAGGCGGAAGTTGAGGCCGGCCAGCAATAAGCACACGCCGGTCAGCAGCAGGCCGGCGGCGGCGCCGCGGCCGAAGTCCAACTGATCGAAGCCTTGATGGAACATGTAATACAACACGGTGTAGGTGGAGTTCAGCGGGCCGCCGCGCGTCATCACCAACACTTCCTCGAAGGCTTTCAACGCGTCCAGCGTGGAAATCAGGCTGCAGAACAAGATGGTGGGCCTTAGCATAGGCAGAGTGATGCGCCAGAAACGCTGCCAGGCATTGGCGCCGTCCAGCAGCGCCGCTTCCTGCATCTCCGCCGGAATCGCCTGCAGGCCGGCGAGGTAGAGCACCATGTAGTAGCCGACGCCGCGCCAGAAGGTGACGAACATCACCGCGAACAAGGCGATGTCCTCGTCGCTGAGAAAGCCGATCTCCTGTTGCGCGGTCAATAGCCGCAACCAGCGCAGCGCGCTGTTGAGCACGCCGTAATCGGCGTACATCCAATTCCACATGATGCCGACCACGGCTACGGTGGTGATCACCGGCAGGTAGACGGCGGCGCGGAACAGCTTGACGCCGCGCAAGGGCCGGTTGGCAAGCAGCGCCAGCGCGATGGCGGCCAACTGGATCGCCGGCACCACCAGCAGATAGAGCAGGGAATTGCGCATCGCGCGCCAGAACACCTCGTCCTGCAGCAGGAATTCGAAGTTTTCCAGGCCGGCCCACTGCGGCGGGGACAGCAGATCGTAGCGAGTGAAAGCCAGATAGGCGCCGAACAGCAGCGGCCAGAAGGTGAACGCGGCCATCAGCGACAGGGCCGGAGCCAGGAACAGCCAAGCGTTGCGGGCGCTGGATTTCATCGCAGCGCGCTTACTTCAACTGCCGGTTCCAGAACGCGGCCGCCTCGTCCAGCGCCAGTTGGGCGTCCTTGCGGCCGGTGACCGCGGCTTCCACGCTGTCCACCAGTTTTTTCTTCAGGTCCGCCAGCCGCGGCACCCCGCTCAGGCTGAAGGTGCGGATGTCCGGCGCAGCCTTGGCACCCTGAGCGCGGGCGATGTCGACCAAGCTGCCTCCGGTCTGGGTGAAATAAGGGTCGCGCAGCGCTGCGCGAGTGGAGGGGAAGGTGGCGCCGGTGACTTTGGAAAACGCCAGTTGCTGAGCGTCGCTGGTCAGGAAGCGGGCGAACTTGATCGCTTCGGCTTGCGTGGACGCAGGCAGTCCCTTGGATATCGCCCAGCCGAACTGGTAGCCGCCCTGTGTCACGCCGGTGGGCCCCAGCGGCGCAGGCTGTACTTGGCTGACCGCGAAAATGGCGCGGGCGTCGGTCTGGGTGCGCCTAACCGCGGTGGGCGCGGTTTCCATCATCGCCAGCCGGCCGCTGTTGTAGAGCTTGACGCTGGCCTGGTAGTTGTCGTCGGCGAACAGGTTTTCCTTGGCCAGCGCGCCGGCCTTGTAGGCGTCGGCGTACTGGCGCAGCAAGGCCACATGCGCCGGGCTGTTGAAGACCGCCTTGCCGTTTTGCAGCAGCGGCAAGCCGCGGCCCAGCATGATGCCGTCGATCTGGCCCAATTGCGGCAGCAGGCCGGGCACGCCTGTCTTGACGCGGATGGCCTTGGCCGCGGCCAGTTGCTGTTCCAGGCTGTCCAGCTTGCGCGCCGGATCCAGGCCGGCCTTGCGGAACAGTTCGCCGTTGAGCACCAGCACATTGACGTTGTTGTACCAGGGATAGGCGTAGAGCTTGCCGGCTACGCTGAGGTCGGCCAGCGCATTGGGCAGATAAGCGGCCTTGTCCGCAGCCAGCGTGCTGTCCAGCGGCAAGAGCGCGCCTTTCTGCGCGTATTTATACAAGCGGGGCACGTCGTGATTGATCAGCGCCGGCGGCTTGCCGGCGGCGATGGCGGCGTTGAGCTTGGTCTCGAAACCCTCGTTGAACACATCCACCCAGTGCAGTTCGACATTGGGGTTGCGCGTCTCGTATTGCTTTTTCGCCGCGGCGAAGTAGGCGTCGAACTGCGGCTTGAGGGAGTCGGTCCAGTATTCGACCACGATTTTGTCGGCGCGGGCCGGGCCGGCCAGGGCCAGCAAGCCGGCGAGCAGCAGCGGGGAGAGGCGCATGGGGAGTCCTTTGAGATGAGAAGGGGATCAGGCGGCCAGCAAGAGCAGCGCGCCGGCGCAGGCGTCGCCCTTCGGCGGGCTGAGGCGGGCGGCGAATTCCGGCGGCAGCCAATCGCGCAGCGCCTGACCCAGGCCGCCGCACAGCGCTACCGGCAAGCTTTCGTCCGGGTCCAGCGCCTTGGCGATGGACCAGGCGTCGCGGCCGGCCTGGCGCAGCAGTTCTGCGGCCAGAGAGTCGCGGCGGCCGTTGGCTACCACCAGCGGCGCCAGCCGCGCGAACAGCGTCGGGGTGGCGCGGCCGTTCCAGGCCATCATCGCCTGCCAGTCGCCGCCGACATGCTCCAGCACCGCCCGAGTCAGAGGCGTCGGTTCCAGACGGCCGTCCAGCGCCATCTGCGCGTACTGGGCGGCGCGCTGGCCCAGCCAGGCGCCGCTGGCCTCGTCGCCGCTGGGGTAGCCCCAGCCGCCGACTTCGCGGTGGCCGCCGTCAGGGTACAGCGCTTCGCCTATGCTGCCGGTGCCCAGCGCCACGATCACGCCGGGGCGGCCGCCGTGGGCGCCCAGCAAGGTGGTGTAGCCGTCGGTGGCCAAGCGCAAGCGGGCGTAGCCGGGATCGGCTGCGCGGAAGGCCTCGGCCCAGCCGGCGTTGTGCACGCCGGACAGGCCGAGGCCGACCGCGCATTGCGCCGGCGGAGCCAGCGCCAGGCCGGCCTGCTCGAAGGCGCGGGCGATGACTTCGTTCACGGCGGCCCAGGCTTGCGGCACGCCGCGCGACAAGGCGGAGGGGCCGCCCTCGGCATGGGCCAGCGGGCGGGCGCGCGCGTCGCTCAAACAGACGCGGGTGCCGCTGCCGCCGCCATCGACACCCAAGCGATATTCAAAAGCTTCAGTCACGGTGCTGTCCTTGGTCAAATGCGGGCGTCCGGCGCAAATCACTGCAACATCATCGATTTGCGTCGACTCTATTGCGATGCCATTGGAATTTTCAGGAATTCAATCATTGCATTGGCATTTCGTCAAGTTGATTTATTTAATTGTGGCGACAATGCGGTCCGTCAGTCGCCGCCGGCGCAACAGACCTTGCCGGCACGCTTGTCCGCCCTGTGCCGGCTCGCCATACTGCCGGCATGAAATCCATTCCCGCAGGCCGGGACTCGCGCACGGTGGCGGGGACCAATCTGGAACATGCCCGCGCGCACAACCGCCGCGCGGTGATTGAAACCATACGTCTGAACGGGCAACTAACCCGCGCCGAGATCGCTCGCCTGACCGCGTTGACGCCGCAAACGGTGTCCAATATCGCGGCGGAATTGCTGGACGGCGGCATGTTGTTGGCGGGAGAGCCGATGCGCGAAGGCGCGCGCGGCCAGCCGGCGATACCGCTGAGCATCAATCCCGACGGCGCTTACTCGCTGGGCATTCAGCTGGACACCCAGTCGCTGATCGCGGTGGCTGTGGACTTGGCCGGTCAGTGCCGCGCGCGCGTGGAGGCACCGGTGCAGCGACCAGATCCGCAACTGGCCCTGCCCTTGATCGAAGAGGTGGTGGGGCGGCTGCGCGCCGACTCCGGAATAGACTGGGGTCGGGTGCTGGGCTTGGGACTGGTGATGCCGGGTCCGTTCGGCGTTGAGGGCATGAGTTCGGTGGGCCCCACCACCTTGCCGGGCTGGGAAGAGGTGGACGCGGCGGCGCAACTGGAGCGCAGGCTGGATCTGCCGGTCTTGCTTGAAAAGGACGCCACCGCCGCCGCCATCGGGGAGCGGCTGTACGGCCGCGCCGCCGCGCTGCGCAACTTCGTTTACCTGTTCATCGGCGCCGGGCTGGGCGCGGGTTTGTTTCTGGATGGGAGGCTGTACGCGGGCGTTCGCCACAACGCGGGCGAAATCGGCCATATGATCGTGATGCCGGACGGAAGGCCTTGCGACTGCGGCAACCACGGCTGTCTGGAGCGTTATGTATCGCTGCGCGCGTTGTACGAAACGCTGGGCCTGGCCGACGACGCCGAACTGGCGGCGCGCAGCCTGGCGCGGCCGACGCCGGAGATCTGCTACGGCATGGAACGCTGGCTGGCCACCGCCGCGCCGCCGTTGCGCCAGGCGATCAATATCTTGGAGAGCCTGTTGGACATTGAGGCGGTGGTGATAGGGGGTTTCCTGCCGCCGGCCTTGCTGGAGCAGCTGGAGCAACGACTGCATCCGCTGCCGGGGTCTATCCGGCAAAGCTTCGGCCCGCGCGTGTTGCTGGGGAGCGCCGGCCGCGACACGGTGGCGCTGGGCGCGGCGGCCCTGCCCATCTTCGATGAATTCAATCCGCAATACGAAGTGCTGCTCAAGGCTTGATGCGGCATTTTTATGTCAATGGCTTGACCTGGCCGTCGCGGCACGTAAATATTGCCCGTTATTAAGGCAAAACGATTTACTTAATTAGCCGGGAGACGCGCCATGAAGATTCTGCTGAATCATGTTGGTTTTGAACCCCAAGCGTCCAAGCAGGCCTTGTTGCAAGCGCCTGCCGGGGCCGTGCCCGCAACGCTGGCCCTGTTGGATGGAGAGGGGCGGATCGCGGTCGACATTCCCTTGAGGCCGCAGGGCATGGCGGAGGGCTGGCCGGAATGGCACTACTGGCTGGCTGATTTCAGCGATTGGACGCAGCCGGGACGGTACCGGCTGTGGCTACGGGACAGCGCGCCGCCGGTGATCAGTCATGAGTTCGAGGTGGGGCCTGATTGTCTGGGCGGCCAGATGCTGTCCGATCTATTGCATTATTTCAAGTCGCAACGTTGCACCGGTCTTTACGACCAGGCCGATCGAGCGGCGCCGGAGTGGGGCGGAGAGGCGCGACGGGATGCGCGCGGAGGTTGGTTCGACGCTTCCGGCGACTGTTCCAAATACCTGTCCCATCTGTCCTACGCCAACTTCATGAATCCTCAGCAGACGCCGCTGCTGGCCTGGAGCCTGATGGCGGGCCGCGAGGCTTTGCCGCCGCAGCCGCGCTGGTTCGACGAGCGCATGGTGGACGAGGCGTTGCACGGGGCGGACTTTCTGTTGCGCATGCAGCACTCGTCCGGCTTTTTCTATATGACTTTGTTCGACGGTTGGAGCAAGGCGCCGGAGCAGCGCGAGCTGTGCGCCTTCACCACTCAGCGTGGAGTCAGATCGGGCGCCTTTCAGGCGGGTTTTCGCCAGGGGGGAGGCCTGGCGATCGCCGCGCTGGCGCGCGCCGCGGAATTGCCGCGCGACGGCGAGTTCTGCCGTGGAGACTATCTGGCCGCGGCGCGGCGAGGTTTCGCCCATCTGCAGCAATACAACGCGCGTTATCTGGAGGACGGCTGTGAAAACCTGATCGACGACTACTGCGCGCTCTTGGCCGCCTGCGAGCTGTACGCGGCCAGCGGCGAGCCGGTGTTCGCCGATGCCGCCGACCGCCGCGCGCGGCGCATGTTGGCGCAGCAGGACGAGGCCGGTCGTTTCTGGATGGACGCAGAGCGGCGACAGAGCTATTTTCACGCGGTCGAAGCCGGCTTGCCTTATCTGGCCTTGCTGCGTTTCGCCGCGGTGTTGCCGGCCTCGCCGCTGGCGAGCGATGCGCGGCGGGCGGTCCGGCGCGGATTGGAGGCGGAGATGACGCTGACGGCGGCGGCGGGAAACCCTTTCGCCTATCCGCGGCAATGGGTGGCGGTGGATGGGGCGGCCGGCTCTGCGCGTTTTTTCATGCCGCAGCACAATGGCAGCGGCTACTGGTGGCAGGGGGAGAACGCGCGTTTGGCGTCTCTGGCCGCCGCGGCTTGCGGCCTGGCGCAAGCGGAGGAGGAAGGCGAGCCTTTGCGGGCTTACGCCCAAGGCGCGCTGGACTGGATTCTGGGGCGCAATCCCTTCGACGTTTGCATGCTGCAGGGCTGGGGCCGTAATAATCCGCGCTATGAGCCGGGCTATTACAACGCCTGCGGAGGAGTGTGCAATGGGATCACCGCCGCGCCGGGCGCGGATGAGGGCATTGCCTTTCTGAGCCCGGAACAGACCGATATAGGCCAATCCTGGCGTTGGACAGAACAATGGTTGCCGCACGGAGCCTGGCTGTTTCTGGCCTTGGCTTTGCGCAGATGGGCGAACGAAAGCTGAAATGCGAAACGCCATCGGCAAGCCGATGGCGTTTCGCTGCAGCGCCCCCGTTGTCGGGGGCGGCTTGCGCTTACTGCTGTTGGGTGCTGCGCGGGCCGCGGTTGCCCTGGTAGCCGCCTTCGCGGCGTTGGCCTTGGTAGCCGCCTTCGCGACGATTGCCGTAGCCGCCGCGACCGCCGCCGCTGCCCGGACGACGATCACCGTAGCCGCCTTTGCCGCTGGTGTTGCGACGCGGGCCTTTCGGCGGGCGACGGGTCGGCTCCATGCCTTCGATCACGCCTTCGGTGATCTGACGCTTCAGGTATTGCTCGATGCGGCGAACCTTGTGGAACTCCTTGGACTCCGCCAGGGTGATGGCGGTGCCGTCGCGACCGGCGCGGCCGGTGCGGCCGATGCGGTGCACGTAGTCTTCAGCCTGTTTCGGCAGGTCGAAGTTCACCACGTGGGTGATGGTGGGCACGTCGATGCCGCGGGCTGCCACGTCGGTGGCCACCAGGATCTTGATGCGGCCGCGACGCAGATCGTTCAGCGTGCGGTTGCGCCAGCTTTGCGGCATGTCGCCGTGCAGGCAGGCGGCGGAATAGCCCTGGTCGGACAACTTGTCGGCCAGTTCTTCGGAGTAGGCTTTGGTGGCGGAGAAAATCACGCACTGGTCGAAGCCGGACTCTTTCAGAATGTGATCCAGCAGACGATGCTTGTGGTTCAGATCGTCGGCGTACAGCAGGTGTTCTTCGATGGTGCCGCCCGAGGTTTCGCTGCGGGCGATTTCGATGCGCTGCGGATCGCGGGTCATCTTTTCAGCCATGCGGCCGACAGTGCCGTCCAGCGTGGCGGAGAACAGTACGGTCTGACGGGTGTCCGGAGTGGCTTTGACGATGGTCTCGATGTCTTCGATGAAACCCATGTCCAGCATGCGGTCGGCTTCGTCCAGCACCAGCATTTCCAGGCGCGAGAAGTCGATGCGGCCGGAGCGCATGTGGTCCATCAGACGACCCGGGGTGGCCACGATCAGGTCGATCGGGCGGGACAGCGCGCGGGTTTGGTAGCCGAAGGAGGCGCCGCCCACCAAGCAGGCGGTCTTCATCCAGCGCAGGTCCTTGCCGTATTCCAGCGCGTTCTTTTCCACTTGCTGAGCCAGTTCGCGGGTCGGGCACAATACCAGTACGCGCGGGCCTTGACCCTTGCCGGTGGAGCGCTCGGACAGCTTGGTCAGCGCCGGCAGCAGGAAGGCTGCGGTCTTGCCGCTACCAGTTTGGGCGGATACCAGCAGGTCGCGGCCGGCAATGGCGGCGGGCACGGCTTGAGCCTGTACTTCGGTAGGGGAAGAGTAGCCGGCGGCTTCCAGAGCGCGGAGGATGGTCGGGGCGATGCCCAGATCGGAGAAATGCATGATGTCCTTTCAAGCCGGTTACTGCCGGCGTCACTTATAGCCAGGTTGGTGGCGGTCGGTTATACGGCGCCTTTAAGCCGTAAATCATCGGCACTAACCTGACAAGCGGCGAACAGCGGTCCAGTCTGATGCGACATTATAAGCGTGGACGAAGCCTGGAAATGGTCAGAGACGATGAAGCAATCTCACCCGGGCTGAGGCGTGGTTTGGAATGCCCGGTGGAAACACAAGAGGCCGGACTATACGGTAAATCGGACGGATTTACAACTGTTTTTTAAAAACATGCCGGCTAAGTATTTGATTGTTTGCCGCTTGCCGCGACGATTCTCCAAAAAAACTGCCGCTTGCCCTCGATGGCGGGCGAGGATGGGGCTCCGGTTGCATGGCGTTGGCTTGTGGAGATTTGCGAGGTTCTAACTACACTTCAACGATGACGGGCCATGCGTGAAACCTTCGTTGAGGGCTGGCAATGAGTGGAAAGAACAGATTCGCAAGCGCGGACCGAGCGCATTCCTGGTTGATGTCCTGCGCCCCGGGCGCGGCCTATGCGGTTTGCGTCGGTTTGGCCCTGGCGTTGATGGTGGGCTTGGCGTTGGCGTTGACGGCGTGGAGGATGCAGTCGGCGGCTGGGGAAAAGGCCGAGTTGGTCGTCGGACAGTTGACCTGGCAATTGTCGCCGGCGTTCGCCGCGCTGACGCGTTTGGACGCGCTGCCGCCTCCGGAGCCGGATTGCCGTGCTCAAACGCAGGCTTTGGCGGAATTGGTTCAGCGCACCTCGCTGGCGCGCTTCGCCCTGGCGCGCGGCGCCGGCGGCGCGCTGTGCGCCTCCCGGCGGGGTGTTTCCGAGGAGGCGGGAGGGTTTGAAAACGGGGCGAGCTTGGTGTCGGCCGGCAATGGCCAGTTGTTGCCGGGCCTGCGGCTGGGGCATGCCGCAGGGGTGATCGAGTTGGATGCCGGGCCGCTGGTGGCTCAATTGGCGTTGGCCGAGCGCGAAGGCTTGAAAGTGAGCTTGCTGGCGGGGGCGCGCGCGCTGGCGGCCAACGGCGAGGTGAGGGATCAAGGAGCGGACACGGTTGGAGAGATGGCTTGGGTGCCGTCTGCACCGGCGCGCATAGGCGTGCTGGCGGCGCCGCAGTGGGCGGTGGTGCCGTTGTTGGCTCTGAAAACCCAATGGTTGGCCTTGTTGGCGGCCGCGGCGTTGGGCGGCGGCGTCGCCTGGGGCGCGCGCCGCGGTTCCGGCGGACGCAAGGCGACGGGTTGGGAGATATCCGAGGGCATTCGGCAAAAAGAGTTTTTCGCCCATTACCAGCCCATCGTCACCGCGGCCAGCGGCGAATGCGTCGGGGTGGAGGTGCTGGCGCGATGGCGGCACCCGGTGCAGGGCAATGTGCGCTCCGAACTCTTTATACAGACCGCGATTGAGGCCGGCATGATTGTGCCGTTGACGCGCTATATGCTGCGGCGGGTGGCCGAGGAGTTGAAGCAGATCGTGTTGCCTCCCGGCTTTATGGTCGGGGTCAATATCTCTACCGATCACCTGGCTTTGCCCGAATTGCTGGAGGATTGCCGGCCACTGGTCAATCTACTGCGTGAAAAGCAGGCGCAGCTGGTGCTGGAGGTGTCGGAGAGAGCTCCGCTGCAGGAGGCTTCCGGCGCACAAAAGGTGATCAACGGCTTGCGGCAGATGGGGGTGAGGCTGGCCTTGGACGACTTTGGCGCCGGCTATGCCGACAAAGCTTATCTGAGCCGCTGGGGCTTCGACTATCTGAAGGTTGAGAAGGGTTACGTGTCGGCCTTGGGTCAAGACAGCCTGAAAGGGAATATCCTGGACGGCCTGCTTTTATCCTCCAGCGAGATGGGAGTGCAGGTCATCGTGAAAGGGGTGGAGACCCAGGGCCAGCAAAGCTATCTGAATGTGAAGGGCTTCGAGTATTTGCAGGGCTTTTATTTTGGCAAGCCGATGACTTTGAATCATTTCAGGCAGTGGCTGTATTCAGGTATTGCGGAAAGCCGTGTCCGCCCGGCCGGCAAGAGGGGGAGCGACGGGTGAGGCCGGATCGCGGCTTGGGTACGCGGGGGCGCTTTGTTACAATGCGCCCTTTTTGTTTCAGGAAAGGGGTAGGGAATGATGTATGCCGTGCAGCGTTATGCGGCCTCCCGTCCTTGGGCCAAGCGCGTCAGCCAGTTGTATGTCCAGGCCTTGCTGCCGTCCGCGGCGCGCAAGGAAATGAAGGAAGTGATCAAGCGCGAACTGGAGCGCGCCGCCCAGGTATTTGCAGTGGAGCAGCAGACCATCGTCGCCGAACTGGCTTTGGCGGAGTCCTGGGGCTGCTTTGCCCGTCATGGCCGCGTGATTTCCCATCTGGATGATGGTTTGGTCCACGCTTTGGCCCACACTCGGCTGCCCTCGCAGTTGCCGGATACGCTGAACTTGCCGGCCGACGCCTTCTTTCTGCATGTGCCGGGCGGCGGCGGAGCTTTTGTCTCGCATCAGCCGGAGCGCAAGGCCTTGCTGCTGACCTTGGTGGGGGAGGGTTTTTCGCGCGACGCCGCGCAATGGCTGCATGAGTCCGACGGAGTGGAGGCCTTGCTGGTCACTTATCCGGGCGAACTGGCGCCGCAGATAACCGCGGTGGCGGAGCGTTGGCAAGCCTTGTTGGCCGCGGTGCTCAACGGTCTTGCAATGATGACTCAGCCCAAGCTGGAGCGGGAGCTGGCCTGGCAGCCGGGCGCGCCGCGCCCATGGGTGGAGCAGGCCGGCGCGCCGACTTGCGTCAAGACCCGGCAGCGCGGCCGAAGTCAATTGCTGAAGGCAGGCTTTAGCGAGGTGAACTTCTGCCGCATTCCCGAGCTGGACGCCGCGCAGGCTTACGCGACTCAGGGTTACTGGCGGCGGCAGGCGTTTGGCGAGGCCAAGGCGAATTCGCGGCTGGTGTGGGTGGCGCCTAAGTAATAAAGAACGGCTGCTTCAAAGCCTGTTCAAAGTCCCGCGAGCAAGGATGAGACAGGGCGAAATCGAGCGAAAAAGCGGAATGTACTAATGCTACATGAGCATTTTGAGCTTGTACTCGCTGTGCAACGCTTCACGAAGCACAGCAGATTTTGAACAGGTTCTCAGTATTCCTGCAGCAGTTCGCGTATGGTGTCTCTCAGCTTGTTGGTGGAGAAGGGCTTGTCGCAGCAGGCCGAGACGCCGGCCGCTTCCACTTCGGCCAGCCGGTCGTGATCGGTCTCGCTGGTGATCATCAGAATGGGGGTGCGCCCCATGGTGCTGCTTTGACGGATGTGGCGAGCCAGCTCGCAGCCGTCCATGCCGGGCATGTGGTAGTCGACGATGATCAACTGAAAGCTTTCGCTCTCCAGCAGCGGCAGCGCGTCGGCGCCGCTGGCGGCTTCGGTGAAGTGTTCGAAGCCCAGGCGCTCCAGCACGGCGCGCACATGGCGGCGCGAGGTCTGGCTGTCGTCGACGATCAGCACCTGGACGTTGGCCAAGTCCGTGTCCACCTCCATGGCCAGGCTTTCGGTATTGATGAAGTCCAGCGCGTTGGCCAGCACCTCGTCCAGTTGGCCGCTGGTGAAGGGCTTGGGCAGGATGCCAAGGCTGCCGGCCTGGCGAATGGGCTCCAGTCGTTCCGGATTGGTTTCGCTGGAAACCAGAATGAAAGGCATGCCGCTGAGGTCGGCGCTTTCGCGCATCTGTTGCAGCAACTGCTGGCCCGTCATGTCGGGCAGGTAATAGGCGCTGATCACCAAGTCGGGGCGCGACTCGCGCGCACGGCTGAGCAGCGATTCGCCGTTGGGATGGGTCTCCACTTTGGAGATGCCCATCTCGCCCAGCGCCTTGCTGATGATCTGCGCCTGCACATGCGACGGCTCCGCCAGCGAGATGATTAAATGTTGTACTTCCAGCATGCCTCTTCCCCCGCCTGTTTTCTCTATTTTCTCAAAGCCGTCCGCAATCGCCTGCCAATGCGTAAGTGTCGGCGATCTCGGACGCGTCTTCAATGGTTCTTATGTTGGTTTGGCACGAATTGCGCGGTGCGGCAAGCAAAATCTGTCGCTTGGGCCGGAGGCGGCAAATCTTGCCGCTCATTGTTGCCGTTTGGGCTGTTGCGGAGAAGGGTTTGTCCGATTGCCTAGAAAAATCAACGGGCTGTTGGGGTTTTATGACTTGGCACGCTTCCTGCTTAACGTCGCCTCAAGGAGGCTGACATGCTAGACAAAATCGCCAAACATTTCGACTTTCAGCAGCGAGCGCTGAATTTGCGGGCCTATCGCACCGAGGTGCTGGCCAGCAATATCGCCAATGACGAAACCCCCAACTACAAAGCGGTGGATTTTGATTTCGGCAAGGCCTTGCAGGCGCAAACCGATGCGCAGGGTCGTTTGGCGATGAATTTGACCGATGCCCGGCACCTTGCGGGCGCCGGCGGCGCGAGCAGCGGCGCCGCGCTGCAATATCGCGCGGCGGTGCAGCCCAGCGTGGACGGCAACACCGTGGACATGGACGTGGAGCGCGCGGCCTTCGCCGACAACGCGGTCCGCTTCCAGTCGACGCTGACTTTTCTGAACAAGCGGATCAGCGGCCTGAGTTCGGCGATCCAGGGCCAGGGAGGCAATGGCTGATGTCTTTGTCCAATGTGTTTTCCATTTCCGGTTCGGCCATGTCGGCGCAGTCGATGCGCCTCAGCCTGGTGGCGAGCAATATCGCCAACGCGGAAAGTTCGACCAGCTCCACGGGGGAGCCCTACAAAGGGCGTCACGCGGTGTTCACCGCGATTCCGGTGACGGCGTCGCAGCCGCAGGTGGCGGGCGTGCGTGTGACCGCGGTGGTAGAAGATCAGACCCCGCCGCGGCTCAAGTACGACCCGGGCAATCCGCTGGCTGACCAGCGCGGCTACGTGACGATGCCCAATGTGAATCCGGTGGAGGAGATGGCCGACATGATCGCCGCCTCCCGCGCTTACCAGAATAATGTCGAAATCATGAATACGGCCAAGACGCTGCAGCAGAAAGTGCTGCAGTTGGGCCAGTGAGGCGAGAGGAGTAAAGGCGATGGCTAGCGCAAATCCTTATGACGTACTGAATAGTCAGACTCAGACCAATCCGAACAGCAGCGTCAACGGCAGCAAGAGCAATTCCGGCGTGGTCGGCTCCAGCGCCAGCGACATTCAGAACACCTTTCTGAAACTGTTCGTGGCCCAGATGCGTTCTCAAGACCCGATGAACCCGATGGACAACAGTCAGATGACGGCCCAGATGGCGCAGATCAGCCAAGTGGGCGGTATTCAGCAGCTAAATCAGTCCATGCAGGCGCTGATCGGCGCGCAGGCGGCGTCCCAGTCGCTGATGGCGTCCAGCATGATAGGCAAAAAAGTACTGGTGGCCGGCAGCAGCCTGCCCAAGCCGCCGGATGGCGGCACCACCCCGGCCGGCGTGTTGCTGAACGGCCCGGCGCAGACTGTGAAAGTCAGCGTCAAGGACGCCAACGGCAATGTGGTTCGCACCATGACCATCGACAAGCCGGTGGCCGGCGTCAACACCTTCAGCTGGGACGGCAAGAACGACAAGGGCGAAGTGGTGCCGGCGGGCAAATACAGCTTCAGCGCCGACGTGACCCAGGCCAGCGCCAATGGCAGCACTACGGCCGTGGCCTACAACACGCAGACAGTGACCGCGGTGGCCTGGGATCAGGGCATCCCAGAGCTGGTGCTGCCGGACGGCAGCCGTGCCCAATTGGGCGACGTGGCGCAGATGACCGCCTGATCCTGCTGACCTCATTCGACTTCAAGGACTGACATCATGGGCTTTCAACAAGGTTTGAGCGGCTTGAACGCCGCCTCCACCCAACTGGACACCATCGGCAACAACGTGGCCAATGCCAACACCGTCGGCTTCAAGAGTTCGCGCACGGAGTTTGCCGACATGTACGGCAATACCCTGTACGGCATCGCCACCACCACGCCGGGCATTGGCGTCAAGGTGGCCGCGGTGACGCAGAACATGAGCAACGGCAACGTGACCACTACGGGCCGCAGCTTGGACCTGGCGATCAACAACGGCGGCTTCTTCACCGTGGCCCAGCCGGACGGCACCTTGTCCTACACCCGTAACGGCCAGTTCCAGATCAATAATCAGGGCTATGTGGTCAATAACGGCAACTTCTTGCAGGGATGGCAGGCGGACGCCGCCGGCAATATCACCCAGGGGCCGGTCAGCAAAATACAGCTGAACTCCAACCTAGTGTCACCGCAGGCCACCACCAAGGCCACCCTTGGCATCAACCTGGATTCCCGCAGCACGGTGCCGACCGTTACGCCGCTGGACCCGACCAATTCGGCCTCCTACAACTGGTCCAACACCAATACGGTTTACGATTCGCTGGGCAACCCGCACCAGGTGACCATGTACTATGTCGCCGGCGCGCCCACCGCCGCCGGCCGGACCTGGACCGCGACCGCCTATGTGGACGGCAACCCGGCCAATAACACGCCGCCCAACAGCAACAATTTTTCGCTGACCTTCAATACGTCTGGCGTGCTGACCACGCCCGGACCGTTCAATATCAATTTCACCCCCAGCCCGCTCAACGGCTCGGCGGTGCCACAGACCGTGGCCTTCAGCTTTACCGGTTCCACCCAGGTGGGGCAGAACTTCGGCGTGACCACTCCGCCGACCATCGACGGCTCCGCGCCCGGTAACCTGAAGGGCATCAATATTTCGTCCTCCGGTATCATCCAGGCGACGTTCACCAACGGCCAGACTAAGACCATAGGCCAGGTTGCTCTCGCCAACTTCATCAATCCGCAAGGCTTGCAGTCCAAGGGCAATAATCTGTGGGCGCAGACCTACGATTCCGGCATCGCCTCCTACAATGCGCCCGGCACCGGCAATACCGGCACTATTCAGGCCGGCGCGGTGGAGGATTCCAACGTCGATCTGACCGCGGAACTGGTCAATATGATCACCGCGCAGCGCTATTACCAGGCCAATGCGCAGACCATCAAGACCCAGGACACCCTGGTGCAGACCTTGCTGAACATCTGATGAACTGAGCGCGCGCGATGGATAGAATGCTTTACCTGGCGATGAACGGCGCCAAGCACGTGATGTGGCAGCAAGCCACCACCGCCAACAATCTGGCCAATGTGCACACCAACGGCTTCAAGGCCGACGTGGTGGCGTTTCGCGCCTTGCCAGTGGTGGGCGAGGGCGCGCCGACGCGGACCTATGTGGTGGACAACACCGTGGGCCACGACCTGAGCCAGGGCAGCCTGATGCATACCGGCAACGTCAGCGACTTCGCCATCGGCTCCAAGGGCTTCTTCGCGGTGCAGGCGCCGGACGGCGCCGAAGCTTATACTCGCGACGGCGGTTATGTGCTCGACGCCACCGGCATGATGCGCACCCGTTCCGGTCTGCCCATCATGGGCGACGGCGGTCCCATCGTTGTGCCCACCGGTTCCCGCATTCAATTGGGGGAAGACGGTTCGGTAGTGGCGATTCCGCTATCCGGCGTAGTGCGCACGCCGCAGTTGGTCGGACAGATCAAGATGGTCAATCCTGGCCCCAAGGATGTGTACAAGGGCGAGGACGGCCTGTTCCGCGTCAACGGTGGCGGCAACGCGGCCGCCGACGCCAACGTCAAGCTGGTGCCGGAAATGTTGGAGGCCAGCAATGTCAATTCGGTGGAAAGCCTGGTGCAGATGATCTCCCACGCCCGCCAGTACGACCTCAACGTCCGTCTGATGCAGACCGCGCAGCAAGGCGATCAGCAGGCGGCTCAGCTGTTGTCCACCAACGGTTAAACCATAAGATTAAGATTTCGCCGCGGCGGCCCGGTAGAGGCTGTGCGGTTCTGGAGACGAGGTAAACAAGCCATGATGCGCGCACTGTACATCGCCAAGACCGGCATGGATTCCAGCCAGTTTCAACTGGACGTGGTGTCCAATAACCTGGCTAACGTCAACACCGTGGGTTTCAAGCGCAGCCGCGGCATTTTCGAGGACTTGTATTACCAGACCTTGCGTCAGCCCGGCGCGCAGTTGGCCAACGGCAACACCACGCCCACCGGTCTGCAGGTGGGAACCGGTTCGGCGGCGGTGGCCACCGCCCGCATCCACTCCCAGGGGAATATGACTCAGACCGGGCAGCCGCTGGACATGGCGATCGCCGGCGAGGGCTTCTTCCGCATCCAGCTGCCGGACGGCACCACCGCGTATACCCGCAACGGCGAGTTCAAGCGCAACTCCAATGGCGACGTGGTGAACCCTGACGGCTATCCGCTGAATCCCAATATCAACATCCCCGGTACCGCCAACCAGATTACGGTGTCCACCGCCGGGGTGGTGCAGTACTTTTTACCCAATAACCCGGCGGCGCAAACCGCGGGCACCATCCAGCTCACCACCTTCATCAACCCGCAGGGCCTGGAAAGCGTGGGCAACAACCTGTATTTGCAGTCCGCATCCTCCGGCGATCCGCAGGACGGGGACCCGCAGACCGATACCCGCGGCGCGGTGCGTTCCGGTTTCGTGGAAGCGTCCAACGTCAACGTCACCGAGGAACTGGTCAATATGATCACCGCGCAGCGCGCGTTTGAAATGAACTCGCGGGCGATCACCACTGCGGATCAGATGCTGCAGAAACTGAGCCAGCTGTAAGCCGGAGCGGGCCGCCGGCAGAAGGCGGTCGATCGAGATTTGAATTGACGAGGTGTTTGATGAAGGCGATGGCGATGGCGGCGATGCTGGCCGCACTATTAAGCGCTTGCGTGACCCAGGAGCCGCCGCTGGTGCAGCAGCCGACCAGCGCGCGGCCGCAGCCGCAGCCGGTCAGCATGCCCACCAATGGCTCGATTTTCCAGGTGGCCAGTTACCGGCCTTTGTTTCAGGACCGGATGCCGGCCTATGTCGGCGACACCTTGACGGTGAACATCCAGGAAAACTCGTCGACGTCGGCGTCGGAGCAGACAACCAATACCCGCACCTCGGGCCTGAACAGCAGCATCAACGCCGGCATCAAGATTCCCTTCCTACCCAGCGGCGCCGCCGGTGGTTTGGCCGGGGCCAATTTTGGCGGCTCGGGTTCGGCCAACAATACCGGCAAGGGCGACAACAAGGTGGCCACCTCCTTTGTCAGCTCCATCACTGTCACGGTGTTGGAGGTGTTGCCCAACGGTAATTTGTCGATCAGTGGCGAAAAAGTCGTGCGTGTGAACAGCGATACCGAGTCGATCCGGCTGTCCGGCGTGGTCAATCCGCGCGATATCAGCGCGGATCGCAGCGTGTCTTCGCTCAAGGTGGCGGATGCCCGCATCGAGCAGCAGACCAAGGGCACGCACCGGCTGTACAATGAGCCGGGCTGGCTGGCCAAGTTTTTCATGAGCATATTGCCGATTTAACGGATTACCGGCCCGCCGCGGTCGCTTAGCGGGCGCGATGGGCTGAAAGCGGGCGGAAAATGAAGCGATTGATGTTAGGGATGTTGTTGGCGCTGGCGCTGTTCCCGGCCATGGCGGCGCAGCGTTTGAAGGATCTGACCAATGTCGGTGGGGTGCGTCCCAACCAACTGATAGGCTACGGCCTGGTGGTGGGTCTGGATGGCAGCGGCGACAAGGTTACCTCCTCGCCCTTCACCGGCCAGGCGATGTCCAATATGCTGAATCAGCTGGGCGTGCAAGTGCCTCCGGGCACCAAGCTCGACCCCAAGAACATCGCCGCGGTCACGCTGACCGCGACCTTGCCGCCGTTTGCGCGGCAGGGGCAGGCGATAGACGTGACGGCCTCGTCTATCGGCGATGCCAAAAGCCTGCGCGGCGGCACCTTGCTGCTGTCGCCGCTAAAAGGCGCGGATGGTCAGATCTACGCGATGGCGCAGGGCAATGTGGTCGTCGGCGGCGCCGGCGCCTCGGCGGGCGGCAGCTCCGCCCAGATCAATCAGCTTAGCGTGGGCCGCATTCCCGCGGGCGCCACGGTGGAGCGCGAAGTGCCTACTGCGCTGGGGTCCGGCGAATTCGTCAATCTGGAACTGCGCGAGTCCGATTTCACCACCGCCAACCGCGTGGTGCAGGCGATCAACAAATCGTTCGGCCAGGGCACCGCGCGCGCGGTGGACGGCAGGCTGATCGAAGTGCGCGCGCCGTTCGATCCGGACCAGCGCGTGCAGTTTCTGTCCAAGATGGAAAATATTGCCGTCGACCCGGCAGATGTTTCCCCCACCGTCATCATCAACGCCCGCACCGGCTCCATCGTGATGAATCAGGCGGTGACCCTGGCGCCGTGCGCGGTATCGCACGGCAACCTGACCGTAACTGTCAGCAACACGCCGCAAGTGAGTCAGCCCAATCCGTTGTCGGGCGGCAAGACTACGGTGACCAACCAGGCGGACATCAGCATCAACACCCCGGGCAGCAAGCTGATTAGCCTGCCCAACGGAGCCAATCTGTCGCGAGTGGTGGCGGCGCTGAACGCGCTGGGCGCGAATGCTCAGGACCTGATTTCCATTTTGCAGGCGATGAAGTCCGCCGGCGCGCTGAAAGCAGACTTGCAGATCATCTGAGCCTTGCGAGGCCAGAAAAAAGACGGCCAAGCAGCCGTCTTTTTTTCTGGCCCGAATCTTGCTTTTAGATGAATTCCAGGAGCGAGAAATGACGATTCAGTCCATCAATACCGGTGCCATGAGCGCCAACGATTTGCTAAACCGGCAGTTGGCTGTGGATCCGAGCCAGCTGAATGAGCTGCGGGCACAGGCGATCAAAGACCCAAAGGGCGCGGCGCGGCAAGTGGCGTCGCAGTTCGAGGCCTTATTGATGAACACCTTGCTCAAGAATATGCGCGAGACCAAGTTCGACCCGGAAGGCGAATCCAACGATTTGAGCACCTACCAAGGCCTGTACGATCAGCAACTGACCCAGGCTTTGAGCTCCAACGGCGGTTTGGGTTTGGGCGATATGCTGTATCGCCAGATCGCCAAACAGTCGAATTTCGATCCGGACGACAAGAGCGCGCACACGGTTTACGCCGCTCCGGGCCCGCAACTGGCCGCGCGTCCGACCGGTGGCTCCAAGGCCTTGCTGGCCTACCAGGAGGCGCAGCAGACCGCCGGCGCGGCGCTGACCTTGGCTACCCCGGCGGCTCAGGCCAAGACCGAAGCGGCCGGCAAGGGTGGCAGCCGCGACTTCGCCGCCGAGATGTTGCCGCATGCCCGCACGGCCGCGGCCCAACTGGGCGTGGCGCCTGAAGCGGTGGTCGCGCATGCGGCGCTGGAAAGCGGCTGGGGTAAGCGGGCGATCCGCCACCCGGACGGCAGCAACAGCCATAATCTGTTCGGCATCAAGGCCAGCGGGGATTGGCAAGGGCGCACGGTTAGCGTGATGACCACCGAATACGAGGGTGGGATCGCACAGAAGCGGGTGGAAAAATTCCGCGCCTACGGTTCTTACGCCGAGGCTTTCAGCGATTATGCCCGTCTGTTGAAGGATTCGCCGCGCTACAAGAGCGCGTTGAACCAAGGGCAGAACATGTATGGTTTCGCGCATGCGCTGCAATCCGGCGGCTACGCCACCGATCCGCGCTACGCGCGCAAGCTGGTGGACGTGGCGGCGACATTGGCGCAGCAAACCACGCGCAGTTAAGGACAAGGCAGCGGCGACCGAGCTTGCACTTCAGGGTCAAGTTTTGGCGCGCCGGGCCGATAAGGCAAAGAGAGGTAAATCATGAGCTCCAATATTTTCTCGATCGGCGTGAGCGGACTGAATGCGGCTCAAACGGCTTTGTCGGTAACCGGCAACAACATCGCCAACGTCTCCACGCCGGGGTACAACGTTCAATACATCACCCAGGCCGGCCGCACGCCGCAATATCAGGGCTTCGGCTTCCTGGGGCAGGGCGTGGACGTCACCAATGTGCTGCGCACCTATGACAAATTCCTGTCCGGCCAGGTGCAGACCGCGCAGACCAACAGCAGCTATTACAGCACCCAGGTCAAGCAGCTGAATCAGATCAACAATCTGATGGCGTCGACCGACGTGTCCATCCTCCCCGCCTTGCAGGATTTCTTCGGCGCGATGCAGACGCTGTCGCAGCAGCCGGACGCCATTCCCAGCCGGCAGACCGTGTTGAACATGGCTCAGGCCTTGAGCACCAAGTTCGCCACCATCGACGGACAGCTGCAACAGCTGCAGTCCGGCGCCAACGGCCAGATCAAGACCACGGTGGACAGCATCAACGCGCTGGCCACGCAGATCGCCAGCCTCAATACCGAAATCGCCGCATTGACCGGCGGCAATCAGCTGAGCGCGCAGCCCAATACGCTGATGGACCAGCGCGATCAGGCTATGCTGGAGCTGAACAAGTTGGTCAGCGCCAAGGCGGTGCCGCAGGCGGATGGCACTTACTCGGTGTATATCGGCAACGGCCAGACCCTGGTGACCGGCGGTCAGACCAACACCCTGGCCACCCAGCCGCTGCCCAGCGATCCCACCACCTTGCAATTGGTGTTCAACAATCCCAACGGCACGGTGACGGCGATTCCGAACAATCTGGTTTCCGGCGGCCAGCTGGGCGGTTTGCTGAACTTTCGCGATGGTCCCCTGCTGCAGGCTCGGCAGCAATTGGGCACGATGGCGATCAATTTTTCCGCTTCAATCAATTATCAGAATCAACTGGGCGTGGACAATACCGGCGCAGCCGGCCTGCCCATCTTCAACGATCTGAGCAGCTACGCCTCCAATCCGCAGAATGCAGCCAGCAATCTGCAAGTGCTGATGGGCGATCCCAATAAACTGGCCACCGCGTCCAATATGGTGTCCACCGGCGGCGCCGGGGGCAACGGCGTCACCATGAGCGGCGTGTGGGCCACCTTGCCGGGCGGTTACGCGGGCAGCATCAACAGCGTGCCGCCGGTCTTTCCCGGCACCGGCACGCATCCGTCCATCGGCATGACCGGGATGACCATCACCGCAGCGGGCAGCCCGGCGACGATGACGGCCACCATCGCGGGCCCCAACGGCGGCGGACCTTACAATGTGGTTCCGGTGGGCGGCGGGGCCAGCAACAGCTTCAAGTTGCAGACAACGGCGGTGCCGCCGGTGGACGTGGGCGTCAGCTTTCAGCTGTCCGGCGCGCCGATCAACGGCCAGACTTTTACCGTGGGACCGGCCCCGGCCGGCACCAAGCCGCCGCCGGGCGACAACACCAATTTGCGCGAGTTGCTGGCGCAGCAGAACCTTAAGCTGGTGGGCAATCAGTCCTATGGTTCCTATTATTCGACTCTGGTGGCTTCGGTGGGCAATCAGACCAATACCGCGCAATTGCAGTCCGCGGCCATGCTGAATACGTTGAAGCAGACCACGGAAAGCCTGTCCAACGTCACCGGGGTGAGCCTGGATCAGGAGGCGGCCAATCTGATCAAGTATCAACAGTCCTATCAGGCGTGCAGCAAGGTGATACAGGTGGCGCAAACCACCTTCTCCAGCATTCTGAACCTGATGGGCTAAGGAGAGACCGATGCGTATCAGCTCCAACAACATTTATCAGTCCGGCCTGAACAATATGCAGAGCTTGCAGGCCAGTATTTACAAGCTCACGATGCAGATCGACAATCAGCAGCGGGTGGTGACGCCGGCCGACGATCCGGTGGCCGCGGCGCGTATTCTGCTGATCAGTCAGTCGCAGGGCCAGAACAGCCAGTACATCAGCAATACCCAGGCAGTGAGCTCTTGGTTGTCGCTGTCCGAGACCGCGATTAAAAGTTCGTCGGACCTAATGGCCAGCATGAAGAGCCTGGCGATTTCCGCCGGCAGCGGCGCCTTGAGCCCAACCGAGCTGCAGGCGATTCAGAAGCAGTTGCAGGAGGGCATTACCGAGTTGACGACCTACGCCAACTCCACGGACGGCCGCGGCAATTATCTGTTCAGCGGCAACAAGACCGATACGCTGCCTTTCGCGGTCAGCCTGTCGGCGGTGCCGCCGGCTTCGTATCTGGGCGATACCGGCCAGCGCAGTGTACAGATCAGCGCCTCGCAGCAGATGACGATTTCCGATCCGGGCAGCACGGTGTTCGGCACGCCGGGCGGCAGCGCCACCGCGGCCTTCGATGGCCTGATTCAGTTGAACACCCTGTTGGGCCAGAATCCAAAGCCAGCCAACTTCGGAACCCAGTTGAACAGCGCGATCAACGCCATCGACTCGGCTCAGCAGCAGATGTCGCTAGCGTTGGCGTCCATCGGCGCTCGCGGCCAGCAGAACGACAATATGCAGAATGTAGGGGGCAGCCTGAAGCTGCAGTACGCCAGCAGCATTGGCGATTTGCAGGATCTGGACATGCCGCAGGCGATCTCTGATTTCACCCTGGCGCAGACCTCGTTGAAATACAGCCAGCTGACCTATAACAAGGTGACTCAGCTCTCGCTGTTCAACTATATCTCCTGACCGGCGTCCGCCGGATACGACAAAGGCCGCGCAAGCGGCCTTTGTCGTTGGCGCGGGCCGGGTTCAGCCGTAGACGTCTACCTGGCTGACGCGGCCGGCGCGGCCGTCTTCGGTCAGATAGACGCCGGAACGGCGGATGTCGGCTTGGGATTGATTGTCGGCGTTCTTGATGCTGAACGGACTGTCCACGCTGGGCAGCAGGATGGCGCCGATGCCCAATTCCTTCAAGCCCATCAACTGGTCCTTGTCGCCGTCGCGGCCGGACCAGAGCTTCAATTGCGCGAACGCGGCGTCGCCGTCGTCCAGCACGCCGTCGCCGTTGCCGTCCAGCTTGGCCAGATCGGCGAAGCCGTTGCCTGATTGGGTGCCGAACAATTCCTTGCCGTCATTGATCTTGCCGTCGCCGTTGCGGTCCAGGGCCAGCCAGCCGCCGTTGTTGATGAAGGGCAGCTGGGTTTGCTTGCCGTTGCTTTGCAGGTCGAAGCTGACGCTGGCGCCGCTGAAGCTGCCGGCGTCGTTGCCCAGACTGAGCATCAGCGGGTCGGTGGCCTTGCCGTTGCCAAACTGTATCGTGCTGCTGCTGTGGTATTCGAAGCTGCGGCTCATTTGCACGTCCAGCGCGAAATTGAACTCGCGTCCGTCCTGGGTCTTGATCGAACCCTTGGCCGAAAACGCCAGGCTTTCGCTTTCCTGATAGTCAACGGTTTGTTTGAGTTCGCCGCCGGCGCGCGCTTGCTGCGACTGCGGGGCAGAGGACTGGCCGGATCGCGCGGGGCGCGAGTCGGCGGATGGCTCGTCTTGGCCGTCGTCTCTTTGCAAAGTGCCGTCAACAACCTTGAACTTGACGCCCAGCACCTTTTCCAGAATGTCCTTGATCAGCCCCAGCATCGGCGTCATGCCATCGGCGAAGGCTTTGTCTTTGGCGCTGGCGTTGACGCCGTCGGAGCTTAGGCTGACGTCGGAGGAAGGTTTGGCCGGAGGGGAGGACGGGGGCAGCTGCACCCAGGTGCGGCTTTGTTGTTGAACGCTGAGGCTTTGGCTGAAGCTGTATTGGCTGCTCATCGACAGCGCCATGGACGCGACTCGCATTGCAGACTCCGGAACAGGAAGTGTAGGTGAACTGATATCGTCAATCCGGAGGGAAACTTGATGGCGTGGAAACACCTAGCCGGCGGGCCGGCCGGGCGATAGGCCTTAATTGCGCGCGGGCTGGATGCTGAGGGTTTCGATATGGTCGATCTGCATGATGTCGCGCGACAGGTCCACGACATTGATCAGGTCGCGCCGGTTTTGCGCGGAGACCAGAAAGCTCCATTCGGTGGCGTCCGGGCCGGCGTTCAGCGCGATGCTGTCCTCGTGCAGACGCACGCCGAAGCGAAGCAGACCGGCGCTGAGCGTCTGCACCGTCCATTGGTATTCCGGCTTGAAGCGGATGACGATGAACAGGCTGAAGCGGCGCGGCAAGCGGTTCTCCATCTGATTGATGGAGAGCATGCACAGCACGCACAGCAAAGTAATGGCGATGGCGGCGGCGTAGAAACCGACGCCGACCAGGATGCCGATCACAGAGGACATCCAGATCGAGGCGGCGGAGGTGAGGCCGCTGATGCTCAGCCCTTCCTTCATGATCATGCCGGCGCCCAGGAAGCCGACGCCGGTCAGGACGCCTTGGGCCACCCGGGTCATGTCGCCATGGGTCATGTCGGGATAGAGGCCGCCGTACCAGTAGCCGGAATAGCCGACGATGCTGATGGCCGCTGCGGAGGCCATGGATACCAGGCCATAGGTGCGCATGCCGGCGGCGCGGCCGTTGAACCAGCGCTCGTAACCCACCAGGCAACCCAGCAGCAGGCCGCCGAACAGGTTTAGCGTGATGAGTAGATTGATTTCCCACTTGGGGGTAGACCAGTACTGAGCGATCAGTTCGGAAAAGGATAGTGCCATGCGGGCTCCTGCGGCGCTTTGAAACGGCGAACGGACCGACGATAGCAAGTTGCGAGGCCGGCGGCTACTGGCTTGAGGGCGCGGCATGCTCAGGGGCGAGGAGGCGAGGCAAGACGGCGATGTGATTTTTCACGTTCCGGGCGGGCTTAAGTTTGCCAGTAGACGGCCGCCTTGTGATGGTGACGGCAGCGATGCCGGACCAACCAACCTGACTTCTGGAGCAAAAGCTATGCTGAGCCTGCACACCAATATCGCCGCACTGAACACCAAGTCCAACCTGACCGGCACCCAAACCGCGCTGTCCACCTCGATGACCCGTCTGGGCACCGGCTTCCGCATCAACTCCGCAATGGACGACGCCGCCGGCCTGCAGATCGCCACCCGTCTGGACGCGCAAAGCCGCGGCATGCAAGTGGCGATGAAGAACGCGCAGAACGGCATCTCCATGCTGCAAACCGCCGAAGGCGCGCTGAACGAAGTGTCCAACATCCTGCAGCGTATGAAGGACCTGTCCACCGAAGGCGCCAACGCCACCTCCACCAAGGCCGACAAGAGCGCGATGCAGTCCGAATTCGCCGAACTGGGCAAGGAACTGACCAATATCATGAAGAACACCTCCTTCGGCGGCGAGAAACTGCTGCAAGGCGGCAAGCTGACCGATGAGATGAAGTTCCAGATCGGCGCATCGGCCGACGAATCCATGACGGTGAACATGAAGGATGGCATGACCGCGCTGAACAATGCGCTGGGCAGCGTTTCCAAGACCTTCTTCAAGGATGACGCCGCCGGCACCGCCTACGCTACCGCCGTCAAGACCGCTACCGATGCGATGCCGGCCCTGGTGACCGCGACCGACACCGCCAAAGCCGCTTACGACGCTGCACCGACCGATGGCGCCAAGAAAACGGCTTACGAAACCGCGCTGAAGGCACAGCAAGACGGCCAGGCCGCGGTAGATAAGGCCACCAATGGCGACGAAATCGGCAAGACCGACACCATCAACACCATCCAGGCCGCTCTGGATTCGGTAGGTTCGGTTCGCTCCTCCCTGGGCGCCAACGCCAACCGTCTGGACCACGTGAACAACAACCTGGCCAACGTGAACAACAACACCCTGGCCGCCAAGGGTCGTATCATGGATACCGACTACGCCAACGAAAGCGCCAGCATGACTTCCAAGCAAATGCTGATGCAAGCCGGCACTTCCATGCTGAAGCAAAGCGGCAGTATGAGCAGCCTGGCCATGTCCCTGCTGCAGTAATTTACGATTCAGCGTCGATCCGGCGCGAGTCCAAAGCCAGCTGCGTATGCGGCTGGCTTTTTTTGCGTCATGCGAGTGGTTTTTTTCAAGGAGCACGGCTATTTCAATCCGAGCGATCACGGCGGCGACTCCGGTCGCGCCGAGCGCGCCGGTTTCGAACGGCGCGCAGCCGGGCGCGGAGCTTGCGCCGGGCCGGGAGTGGCAGGCGGTGTTGAGCCGGGGCGCGGACGGCCGCCCGCTCTTGAGCGGCGAGGGCATTCTGCTGAACCTGCCGGCTTGGCCGCAAGGCGCGGCGGAATTGACGCCCGGCACGGTGTTGAAAGTGCTGGTGCTGGACACGCAGCCGCGACTCCAGCTGTCGCTGGTGCTGGAAAAGCCGAACAAGGACAGCGGCGACGAAGCGCCGGCGCGAGCCTGGCAACTGGAGCAGGCTGCGATGCCGAAGCTGGCGAAACCGTTGCCGACTGCGGCCGAACTGGCTCAATCCTGGCGACAGGCTTTGTTGGGACGGCTGACTCAGGCCGCGACTCAGTTTCAGCAGGCGGGCGGCAATCATCTGCCGGGCGCTTTGTTGCAACAGCTGCCGGAACTGGCTCTGGCCGGCGTCAGACAAGCCGCCGGCGAGCCGCCCTTGCCGCTGACCTTGCCGTTTTGGCTCTGGGGCGGTCCGATGCTGGCCTTGAGCGTCGAGGATGCGCTGGAGCGCGAGTCCGAGCCGGAGCTGGACGATTTGGACCTGCTGCTGTGGCTGATGGCGCCGGGAATCGGCGCATTTTGCCTGCGCATCCGGCGGGTGGCGGCCGGGGTGGCTTTGGCCTTTGTGGCGGAGGCCGACGTGTGCCGCGCTTTGCGTCGGCGTCTGCCGGAGATTGAGGCCGCGGCCGAGAGAGGCGGCGGCAAGCTGGCAGCTTGCCTGATCGGCGAGCGCATGCCGTGGAACGGGCTGGCGATCAGCCGGCATGGCGCGACGGGTTTGCAGGCGCAGCGTCTGTCGCCGCTGTTGTTCGCCGTGGCGGCGGAAGTGGCCGGCCAATTGCTGGCGGGGGACGGCGCGGCGCTTTGATCCGGCCGTGGTCTATAGTGGGTCCATGTTGCGCCTTCTTATACTGCTCCTGTGTCTGCTGAGCGTGGAGTTCGCCGTCGCCGGCTCCGCGGTCATAGGCGTTGACGCTCCGCAAGGGCGGGACAACCCGGCGCGGGAGTGGGTCGAGTGGGACGGCCCCGTCAGCGGTCCGGCGGCACAGCCTGGTCGCAGCGTCTGGTTTTTGGCCTCGGATCTGCGCAACGGTGGCGTGGTTGGGGTCTACCGGGGTTTGGCCGAGGCCGGGCGTTTGTTGGGCTGGCGCTTGACGCTGCTGGACGGTCAGGGGCAGCGGAGTTCGCTGCTCCAGTTTCTGGAGAGAGCGCAGCGGGAACGGCCGGCCGCCGTGGCCTTGGGGGGCTTCGACGCTCAGGAGTTCCTGCCGCAGATTCAACGCCTGCATGCGCTGGGCGTGACTGTGCTTGGCTGGCATGCCGGCGACAAACCCGGACCCTTGCCCGGCTTGTTGTTCACCAATATCACCACCAGCCCGTTGGCTGCGGCGCAAGCCGCCGCCGACTACATCGTGGCCAGCAGCCGCGGTCCGATCGGCGTGGTGTTGTTCACCGATAGCCGTTTTGCCATCGCCACCGCCAAAACCAGGCAGGCGGTGCGGCAACTGCAAGCTTGCCAGCGCTGCAAGGTTTTGGCGGTGGAGGACATTTCGCTGGCCCAGGTCCAGCAGGAGCTGCCGGATAAAGTGACCGAGCTGTATCAGCGCCACGGCAAGGCCTGGACCCACAGCATAGGCATCAACGACTTGTATTACGATTCCATCGGCCACCCGCTGGGGAAGCTGAACGCCTCCGTCGTGAATATCTCATTGGGAGACGGCTCGCTGAGCGCGATGAGGCGGATTCGAGCGGGCTTGATGCAGGAAGCGACCATCGCCGAACCCTTGCACCTGCATGGTTGGCAGATGGCTGACGAGTTGAACCGGGCCTTTGCCGGTCAGCCGCCCAGCCTTTACGTCACCCAACCGCATTTGCTGGTCAAACAGACGATACGCGATAGTTATCTGAGTATCGGTTACGACCCGGACAACGGCTACCGCCGCGCCTACGCGGCCATCTGGTTTCCGCGGCATTGATTTGCCGGGCGTCGCATGTTTAACTGGCGCCAAGTCAACGCATTGTCATTTCCCATGGTTTCCTCAATTTCCACGCAAGTATTGGTCCACTTGGTCTTGGGCTCCTTATTGTTGCCGCCGCTGAACATGTTGCTGCTGATGTCGCTAGGGCTGTGGCTGCGTCGCCATTGGCGACGCTTGGGAGCCTGCTTGCTGATGTTAGGCATGGCGGGCCTGTATGTCTTGAGCACGCCGATGACGGCGATGTGGCTGAACCGTAGCCTGGAACGTTATCCGGTGATTAGCGCCGAGCAACTGAGCCGGGTGGAAGCTATTGTGGTGTTGTCCGGCGGCAAGAAGCCGGCGCCAGAATACGGCGGGATGGAGCCCGGCGCGGATTCGTTGGCGCGGCTGCGTTACGCCGCGCGGTTGGCGCGTCAAAGCGGCAAGCCGATCCTGCTGACAGGCGGCGCGCCGATGGGCGGAGAAGCGGAGGCTGAGGTGATGGCTAGGGTCCTGCGCGAGGAATACGGCATTGTCCCGCGTTGGGTGGAGGCGCGTTCCAACACCACGTTGGAAAACGCCCGATATTCCGCCGGCCTGTTGCACGCGGCCGGGGTCAAGCGGATTGCGTTGGTCAGCCAGAGCTGGCATTTGCGCCGGGCCTTGCCGTTTTTCCAGCGTCAGGCTCTGGACGTGACAGCCGCGCCAACCGCCTTCATCCGTTACGATGGAGGCGGCGTGGCCTGGTTGCTGCCCAGCGGGCGGGCGATGCAGGAATGTCACGCCGCGCTGCGGGAATGGCTGGGCATGTTGTTTTACTGGATGAAAGGGGAGTAGGCCGATGTCGGAGCCATTCGCCGCGCCCGCGCGGCCAAGAGTCGATCATCGCTTCTGGCGCGATGCGGCTTTGCCGCAGTTCGAGGCTCGCTCTGTGGCCGATGGACGCCGCGTCTGTTACGCCAGACACGCGCACGAGACGTTTTCCATCGGCGTCATCACCGCGGGCGCCTGCGACTACTTCAACGGCAAAGTGCGCCGCAGCGAGCGAGGCTCCCTGGTGTTGATGAATCCGGGCGATATTCATGCCTGCAATCCCGTGGCGGGGCAGGCCTGGTCCTATCGCATGCTGTATGTGGACGTCGCCTGGCTCGGCGGCTTGCAGCAAACGCTTGGTCTGGATCAGAGTGGCGGCTTTCGTCCCTTTGGCGACGCGGCGAGCCGGGACCCGCGTTTGTTCGCCGGCTTCAACGCTTTGTTCGACTTGCTGTGCGCGGAGGGGCGGGAGCTTCTGGAGAAGGACGCGGCGGCTACGGCTTTTTTCGGCGGCGCGCACAGAGTCTTGGGCTTGGCCGTCGAACCGGCGGCGGAGTCGAGCCAGCGTTTGGCGCGCGCGGCGGAGTATATCGCGGCGCATTGCGACCAGACTTTGCGCCTGGAGGACATCTGCGCGGCGGCGGACTTGTCGGCCTCCTATCTGATTCGCGCGTTCAAACGGCGTTACGGGGTCACGCCTCACGACTTTTTGCTGAATCAGCGGGTGCAGCTGGCGCGGCGGCTGGTGCGCGGCGGGCTGCCCTTGGCGCAAGTGGCGCAGGCCGCCGGTTTTTCCGACCAGGCCCATCTGCATAAAATCTTCAAACAGTATGTCGCCGCCACGCCGGGGCAGTACCGCGCCGGCTCAGTTCAGCAAGCCCAACGCGCTTAGCCCCAGTAATAAAGCCATTGTCTGATTGAAGAGGCGCAGCCGCCTGGGCGACTCCAGCTTTTGCCCTAGCCAGGCCCCGGCCACCACCCAGCAGCCGACTGAGACGTAGCAAATCAGAAAGTAGAGCGCGGCGAAGCGCCATAACGCCGTCGCGTCTTGGCCGGAGGTGAACGCCGCGCAGCCCGCCAGCGCCGCGATCCAGGCCTTGGGGTTCAAGCATTGAATCGCCGCGCCGCGCCACCAGCTTGGCCGAGCGCCGTTCTTGTCCATATCCAGCGTGCCGTCGCTGCGAGCCAATTGATACGCCATATAGAGCAAGAAGGTCACGCCGGCCCACCGCAGCGTCTGGGTTAGCGCCGGCCATTGTCGCAAGGTCTGCTCCAGACCCAGTCCGGTCAGTAATAGAAGCAGGGTGAAGCCGGCGGAGGCGCCGCCGACATGGCGCATGCCCGCACGCGCGCCGTAGCGAGCGCCGCAGCTGAGCGCGACGAGGTTGACCGGGCCCGGCGTGATGGAGGCGGCCAGCGCGAAGCCGGCCATGGCGAGAGTCTGATTCATGATGTCTCCTGACGGTGGGCAGCGCGGCGGCCGGATATCCGCCTTTGGCTGTTGCGGACAAAGTAGCCGGGCCGGGGAGGGACGTATTGTAGAAAATTGCCCCGGCTGTCGCATTGACCAAAAAATGCCTTTGACATTACGTGTTTGATGTAATACCAATCAAATACCAGCTTGCGTCCAATCCGGCATCCGCCGGCAGCGCGTGCTGTCGTATCGCAAAGGAGGATGCCGCATGTACTCGAAGGGGAAAGCCATGCTGTTGGCGCCGGTATGCGCAATGATGTTGGGCGCTGGGCCGGTCTTGGCCGCCGCGTGTCCGGATTGGAGAGAGGGTTCAACTTACCAGGCGGGCGATGTGGCGGCTTATGCGGCGGCCAATTTCACCGCGCGCGCGACACATACCGCTTATGTGGGCGCCAATTGGAATCCGCCGGCCACGCCCACGCTGTGGCAGGCTGGAGGAAGCTGCGGCGCGGCGCCGGAGCCGACGCCGTCCCCAGGGCCATCGCCATCTCCGGGCCCGTCCGCGCCGTTCGCCAAGCATGCGCTGGTCGGGTATTGGCATAATTTCGCCAATCCCAGCGGCGATACCTATCCGCTCAGCCAGGTTAGCGACGATTGGGATGTGATCGTCGTCGCCTTCGCCGATGATGCCGGCAACGGCAATCTCAGCTTCACGCTGGATCCCAAGGCCGGTTCCGAGACGCAGTTCATCCAGGATGTTCGCGCCAAGCAGGCCAAAGGCAAGAAGGTGGTGCTGTCGCTGGGCGGGCAGAATGGCTCGGTCACGCTGAACACTTCGGTGCAGGCGCAGAATTTCGTCAATAGCCTCTACGCCATCATCGTCAAATTCGGCTTCGACGGCATCGATCTGGATCTGGAAAGTGGTGTGTCGCAGGGCGCGCCCATCATCGGCAACCTGATTGGCGCGGTGAAGCAGTTGAAAACCAAGGTGGGGGCGGGCTTCTACCTGTCGATGGCGCCGGAGCATCCCTATGTTCAGGGCGGCTACGTTGCCTACGGCAGCGTCTGGGGCGCTTATCTGCCCATCATCGACGCCTTGCGCGACGATTTGAGCGTGATTCATGTCCAGTACTACAACAACGGCGGGCTGAACACGCCGTATTCCAACGCCGCCTTGGCGGAGGGCAGCGTGGACATGCTGGTGGGCGGCAGCAAGATGTTGATTGAAGGTTTTCCTTTGGCTTACGGCGCTTCGGGCAGTTTCAAGGGCTTGCGGCCGGATCAGGTGGCCTTTGGCGTGCCTTCCGGGCGTAGTTCCGCCAACTCTGGTTTTGTCAGCGCGGATACCGTCATCAAATCACTGGATTGTCTGATGGCGTTGAAGAACTGCGGCGTAGTCAAGCCGAATCAGGCCTACCCGACGTTCCGCGGAGTGATGAGCTGGTCGATCAATTGGGACCGCAAGGACGGCTTCCCATTCTCGAGGCCGGTGGGGGCGTCGCTGCGCGGTCGCAACTGATGCGCGCAAAAAAACCGAGGCGCGACTGCGCCTCGGTTTTGTACGGGTTCGAGCCGTGGCTTACAGCGCCGGCATCGCATAGCCTTCGATTTGGGCGGCGGCCACCAATTGGCCCAGATAGGCCTGCATCGCCTTGTTGCCGGCCATGTCGTTCAGATATTGCTGCAAGCGGTCCTTGATTTCCTCAAAACTCACTTTGCCGCCTTCGTGGCGTTCCTGCACCTGGATGATATGGTAGCCGAACTGGGTCTGCACCAGGTCCGGCGCGATCTGGCCGGCGTCGGTGCTGAATACCGCCTGTTCGAATTCCGGCACCATCTGGCCGCGGCCGAACTGACCCAGGCTGCCGCCTTGTTGGCCGGACGGGCAGGTGGAGTGTTCACGGGCCAGGTCGGAGAAGCGGGCCGGGTTGGCTTTGATTTCCTCCAGTACGCCTTCCGCCTTGGCCTTGGCCAGGCTGCCGGCCAGGCCTTCGCCCAGCGCGAACAGGATGTGGCTGGCCACGGCGGATTCGCCGCTGCTGAAACGCTCTGGGTATTGATTGTAAAACGCCAGGCATGCCGCTTCGTCTACGGCGTCAACCTGCAGCTCTTGTTCCAGCAAGGCGCCGATGGCGGTGCCTTGGTCGGCGGTGTCGATGCCGATGGACTTGGCTTTCTGCAGCAGCAGCTCGCGCAGGATCAGTTCCTGAACGGCGGCATCGTGCGGGTTCGGCGCGTCAGCGTAGTGGGCTTGTTCCGCTTGCACCATATCTTCGGTGATTTCGATGCCGTTGACTCGAATGGTCATGGAGGTTTCCTGTGATGGTAAATGAGGGGGCGCACAAAGGCGGGAAATTTGCGATTAGAAAAGCGTTCGCCGCACTTGTCAAGAAAGGCTGCCGGCCGCCTTCAGGGCTTTGGAATAAAACACGAAAATTTTAAGAATAATCTTATATTTGCCCGGCGGCGTAGCCGATAGTATACGAGTCATGCCGCTTCAAGGCTGGCATGAGGATTCGGCAAGCGGGTTTTTACTTATTGTTTCAAGCCGCTTGTAGGGCCTTCGATTGAGTTTGCGTTATGTAGACGTCGTCCGTCTGTGCTTTAGTTTTGACGCGCCAAGTTTGTACTTGGACACTTTGTGAATTGAGATCCCCGTTTGGGCCGCCTTTGTGCGGCCTCTTTTTTTGCTTCGCGTCAGGCGAGTCTATCACGAAAGCATGCGGGCGGCAGCGGTTCGCTCTGCTTTGGATGGAAGGTAAAAAAAGAGCCCCGGTAAGGGGGCTCTGAATTGCACCTTCGCTCAGGTGATCGACGCAGCTGCCGGAGGGCGTGTATCCACAGCGAACAGCGCTTCGATCGTATCAAACCGCCCTCGGGGGAGAGCGAATTCGATGGAGGCAGTATGCGCCTGCCGGCACTGGCCAAATAGAGTGATTATTGGGGGCTTGTGTGACGGGCTGTGATGAAATCGGGGCGGGCTTAACATTTGCGCAATGAATTCGCGCTTTTGTTTTGGAGCGGGGCCGCGGAGCATAAAAAAAGAGCCCCAGATGGGGCCCCAATTTGCACCTTCGCTCAGGAGACCAACGCGCTGGCCAGAAGGGGTAGGTAATTTCCAACAGAACCCGCGCGCTGATCATGCCAGATCAGGACTCTTGCGAGCCCTGGCTGCTGACGGAGACCAGTATGCCGTTTTGTTTCGAAGGCGGATATTTGGATTTGTTGTGTTTTATGTGACGCTATGTGACCCGGAAGGGATTGGCCGTTATCATGCACGCAGTGCAAACCATCATGGCGCGCCGGCCGTGAGTGGCGCTTGATGGACGCCGCGCCGGCCCGCCTTTCAAAGGGAAGAGCGTGGACAAGCATTATCCGGTAATCGACACCCGCAGCATCGTGATGCGTTGGGGAGATATGGATGCCGTCGGGCATTTGAACAATACCTATTATTTCCGTTATCTGGAGCAGATCCGCCTGGATTGGCTGGAGAGCTTGGGGCACGGCATCGATCCTTCCGGCTGCGGGCCGGTGCTGGCGGGCACTTCCTGCGTGTTTCGCAAGGAGATCACTTATCCGGCCACGCTCGACATTACCATCGAATTGGAAAAGCTGGGACGCAGCAGCTTGAAGCTGCGTCACCATTTTTATCGGCGCGACGATCCCGGCGTAGTGTACGCCAGCGGCGAGGTAACGCTGGTGTGGGTGGATTATCAGGCGGGCAAGTCGGTATCCATTCCCGACGATATCCGCGAGGCGGTGGAGACGGCGGCCAAATCCGCCGCCTGAAACTCCCGCCGCTGTTCTTGGCTCCCGGCGCTTGGCGCGTTGGGGGCTTTTTGCGTTGGCCCTCGGCCCGCGTCAGCTCCGCTGGGGGACTTTGTTGCGCATCAGGTCGCGCATCAGGAAGCGGCTGGGGTGGGTGGCTTGCATCAGGCTGCGGGCCACCGGGGCCGGCTCGTCCTCCAGCAGGGCGGCGAGGATTTCGCCGGACAGCGGCGCGGTGATCATGCCGCGCGAACCATGGGCCGTGTTGACGTAGAGACCGTCTATCCAGGGAGCGGCGGCGCTTAGTTTCAAGGAAGCGTCCTTGCTCAGCGGCAAATAGGCGTCGATCAGGCTTTGCGCGTGGGCGACCGGGCCGACGATGGGCAGGTAGTCCGGGCTGGTGCAGCGCAGCGCGGCGCGCCCGGCCAGGGCTTTGTCCAGCAAACCTTCTCCGCCCAAGGCCTGGTAGAGGCTGGGCGCCAGCCCCGCCAGCATTTGCAGATTTTCCTGATGCTCGAACAGATTGACGCCGAGATCTTCGGTGTTGAATTTGAAGGTGGCGCCCAGGCAGTGTTCGCCGAAACGGGCAGGGGAGATATAGCCTTCGCCGCACAGCACGGTGCGCAGCGCCTCGCTGTGTTCGGTGGCGCGCGCCACGGTGACTTGGCCGCGAATCTTTTTCAAGGGCAGGTGCTGGGTGGCGTCGAAGGAGCCGGTTTCCGCCGCTCCGGCCAGAATGACCACGGAGCCGATGGCCACGGATCCTTCATCGCCGATGGCGACCCAGCTTTTATCCAGAGGGTTGTAGTCCAGCTCCACGATGGTGCGGCTGGTGCGAACTTGGATATTGGGATGTTCCACCAGTTTGCGCACCAGAGCGGGCGGGTTGACCCAGCCGCCTTCCGGAAAGAACAGGCCGCCGTGCTGCAGTTCAACGCCGGCCAGCTCGCTGGCCTCGCTGGCGTCGACCGGGCGCAGGAAATCAGCGCCGAAACCGGCCGAGGCCAAGCCTTGCTGGCGCTCAGCCTCGGCCGCATCGTAGGCCAATTGCAATACGCCGCACCCGCGCCAGTTCGCGTCGTCTTCCGGCAATTGGGTTTTCAGCGTGCGGAGGCTGTAAGCGTAGCCGGACAGGATCAGGCGGGTCAGCGGGGTGAAGTGCGAAGACAGCTTGGTGTACAGCACGCCTTGCGGGTTGCCGGAAGCGCCGCGGGCCAGTTCGGGCAGACGTTCTACCACGGTGACTTGCCAGCCGCGGCAAGCCAGGCTGTAGGCGCTGGCGGCGCCGGCGATGCCGCCGCCGATGACGATGGCGCTGCGTTCGCCATGGCGCCGCGCCGGGCGCGCGAACCACGGCGGCGACCACTCTCCGGCGGGCAGGGTTTGCAAATGGCCGTGGCTCATTTCCCGCTTATGGCCGAAACCGGCTGTTTTGCTGACGGCGAAGCCGGCTTCGCTCAAGCCGCGGCGCACGAAACCCGCGCTGGTGAACGTGGCGAAGGTGGCGCCGGGCGCGGAGAGCCGCGCCATGGTCTGGAACAACTCCGGTTGCCACATGTCCGGGTTCTTGGACGGGGCGAAGCCGTCGAGGAACCAGGCGTCGACGCGAGCGTCCACCTCCGGCAGCACTTCCAGAACATCGCCGATCAGCAAGGTCAGCGTGACGCGTCCCTGACTCAACAGCAGGCGGTGCCAGCCAGGGGGCAGTGCCTGGTATTGGGCCAGCAATTGTTGGGTCAGGCCGGCTAGCTGAGGCCAGAGCGCCAGCGCTTGGGTCAGGTCGCGCGGGGTCAGCGGAAACTTCTCCGCGCTGATGAAGTGCAGGCGCGTATCGGCCGGCGCGTATTGCAGGAAACACTCCCACGCGCACAAGAAATTCAGGCCGGTGCCGAAGCCGGTTTCCGCAATGGTGAAGTGGCCGCCGGCGGGCAATTCGGCGAAGCGTTCGGCCAAGCGGTTGTGCCGCAGGAAAACATGGCGGGTTTCGTCCAGGCCGGAGGCGCGGGAGAAGTAGACATCGCCGAATGCGAGGGAAACCGGTTGACCGTCGTGCCAGTCAAGTTGAGCGTGTGGGGTCATGCGCGCGGAGTCGGGGCGCGGCGCGGCGCCGCGGATGAATTAGGATGTTCTGATGATACCGCAGTTTCGCGTCGCGATCAGCGCCGCTCGGCGAGGCGGACGTTGAACCGGTTTACGATCAGCTGCGCTTCAGCGATGCGGCGTTAAAAACAAGCCCAAGATGCACGTGTACATTCCGCTTTCTCCGTCGTTTTCGCCTTGTCTCGCTAGATCGTAAACATGTTCTCAGATGATGCGCGAGGCGGCCAGATCCAGCCCTTCCGGTGCCAGGCTGTCCAGCCGTAGAGGCACGGCTTCGGCCAGTTGCGGGTAATGCTTTCCCAGCGAACGGTAGTAGAGCGGATCATAGTGCTTGGCCAGCAAATCGGCTACCAGCGCATCAAAGCGGTCGGCTCGGATCATCTGGTTCCAGGCGTCCAATTGCTCTCCTGAGTGTAAGCCCTTCAAGAACCCCAACTGGCGGATCAAGGCCTCGGGGTCTTGCAGGTAGAAGGCGTAATCCTCAAGCAGGAATCGCACGCGTTCGGCCAAGGGCACGTCGATCAGCAGGCAGTCGCCTTGGTGCATCTGACGATACAGCGCATCGGGCAGGGTGACGAAGCCCACTTTCTTGCTTTCCGACTCGATGAAGACCGGCCGCATGGGGTCCAGGCCGCGAATCTGTTGCAGCAGCAAGGTGTCGAACCACTTTTGCGGCGGTTGCGGCAAGTCCGGCAGGCGGCCGAGCACCGAGCCGCGGTGATTGGCCAACTGCTCCAGATCCAACACTTGGTGGCCTGCGCGCGCCAAGGCATGCAGCAAGCGGCTTTTGCCGGAGCCGGTGGGGCCGCAGATCACGCGCAGCTTGAGCTGGCCCGGCAGCTCATCCAGCCATTGCAGCGCTTGGCGACGGTAGGCTTTGTAGCCGCCCTCCAACTGATGCGCTGGCCAGCCTATCTGTGCGAAGATCAGCGCCATGGAGCCGGAGCGCTGGCCGCCGCGCCAGCAGCAGATCAGCGGGCGCCAGGATTTGGGGCGATCAGCGAAGCGTTCTTCGATGTGTCGGGCGATATTCTTGGCGGCCAGCGCCGCGCCGACTTTGCGCGCTTCGAATGGAGAAACCTGTTTGTACAGCGTGCCGACGCGAATCCGCTCATCGTTGTCCAGAACCGGGCAGTTAATGGCGCCGGGAATATGATCCTCGGCAAATTCTGCCGGAGAGCGGACGTCGATGATCTCGTCAAACTGCTCAAGCTGTGATACGTTCGCGACCTTGAAAAGCATAAATATGGCGGAGTCCGCAAATGGCTGAAATCAAATTGACGCAATTGTCTCACGGCGGCGGCTGCGGCTGCAAAATTGCCCCGGCGGTGCTGGAGTCCATTTTGTCGACGGCCAAGGAAAAAATGGCCTTTCCCAATCTCTTGGTGGGTGCGGAAACCAGCGACGACGCCGCAGTGTATCAATTGAACGCCTCGCAGGCGATCGTGGCGACCACCGATTTTTTCATGCCCATCGTAGACGATGCTTATGACTTTGGCCGCATCGCCGCCACTAACGCGCTTTCGGACATTTACGCGATGGGAGCGACGCCCATCATGGCGCTGGCCATCGTCGGCATGCCGGTGAAGGTGTTGCCGGTGGAGACCATTCGCGACATCCTTTCGGGCGGCGAGTCGGTATGTCACGCCGCCGGCATTCCGCTCGCAGGCGGTCATTCCATCGACTCCCCCGAGCCTATCTACGGCCTGGTTGCCTTGGGCGTGGTACACCCGGATCAGCTCAAGCGCAACAGCGAGGCGCGAGACGGCGACGTGCTGATTTTGGGCAAGGGCCTGGGTGTTGGCGTGCTGGCGCAGGCGATGAAAAAAGGGGAGTTGGACGACAAGGGTTACCAGGCTTTGATCGCTTCCACCACCAAGTTGAACACGGTGGGAGCGGAGTTGGCGGCCATGGACGGCGTGCACGCGCTGACCGACGTCACTGGCTTCGGCTTGCTCGGCCATGCCTTGGAAGTATGCAAGGGCGCCAAGCTGGTGGCGCACATTGATATGGCCGACGTGCCGGTGATCGAGGAAGCCCGCGTTTTTGCGGAGCAAGGCTGCGGTCCGGGCGCGATCGAGCGCAACCTCGCCAGTTTCGGCGAGCACGTCGACTTTGGTGCGGATCTACCGGAGTGGCAGTTACGGCTGTTGGCCGATCCGCAGACCAGCGGCGGCTTGCTGGCCGCGGTGGCGCCGGAGCAGGCGGACGAGGTTTTGGCGCGTTTCCAACGCGCCGGTTTCGCTTATGCCGCCAAGATCGGCCGCCTGGCCGCGGGCGAGGTTCGCGTCATTGTCCGCTGAGCGGCGCGATATGGACGATGAGAAGCCGAAGAGCCCGCCGCTGGTCGCTCGCGACCGGCCTTTGGCGGAACTGGCGCGGCTGGCGCCGGGCCGGATAAGCGCCGCGCGGGGCCCCTCCGCCGGCGACACTCATATTCCGTGGTTCGACGGCAGCGTGGCGGCGGGCTTTCCGTCGCCGGCCGACGACTATCTGGAGCGTTCGCTCAATCTTAACGACTTTCTGATTCAGCATCCGGACACCAGTTTCTTCGTGCGTGTCGCCGGCGACGCCATGGCCGGGGCCGGCATTTTCGACGGCGATCTATTGATCGTCGATCGCATGCCGCCGCCGCGCCACAACGATGTCGTTGTGGCGGTGATGGGCGACGAGTTTCTGGTGCGCCGGCTGCATCTGAGCCCAGGGCACGCCTGCTTGCGCGCCGCGCAAGCAGGCTGCGCCGATTTGCCGGCGGAGACCGACGTCGAGATCTGGGGCGTTGTCAGCGCGGTGGTGCGCTCGCTGCGCTAGCTTTGCCGGGCTTTTAAAAGGTCCAGCGTAGATTGAAAGTGGTGACGGCGACCCGCGTTTTGTGCGGCGTATAGTCCATCTTGGGCGCGTAACCCACTTCCAGCGCCAGCTTGCGTGTGCCGATGCTCAGCATGGGGTAGGCGACTACCTGCTTGACGCCGGAGCCGTCCAGATAACCGAGTAACAGGGTGGTGCCGGCGTAGAGCGGGCTGGAGCCCAACTGCCATTCCTTGCGCCAGCCGCCGGCGACGAACCAAGCCGTTTCGCGGAAGGAATCGCGATAAGAGCCGATGCGGCTTATCCAGCGTCCATCCGCGTCGTTGCCCAGCGGCGCCCATTCCAGCCCCAAGCCGGGGTTTTCACCGTTGAAGTCGCAATGTTTTCCGCTGCATTGGCTGTGTATGGATGCGCCGAACACCAGCAAGGAGATGTCGTTGTCGGCGTGGGCCAGGGAACAGGCGGCGCATAGGAGGCCGGCGCTCAGGAGTTGTTTCATGGTGATGCCCCTTTTTAAGATTCGGTAAGCGATTTCATCAGACGGGCGGCTCAAGACTTGGGACCTTCTGTCAGGGCCTGGTCCGATACCGCTCTTGATTTAATGCATAGATTAAGTTTTTCGGCAATGCCATGTGGAAGTGGCGCCAAGTGTAAAATTGAGTTCAAGATCGATAATAGAGAGGCTTGAAAAGCAACTGGCCATGCCCAAATAGTGCATATCAACGTTCCGAAGGAGCCACTCCATGCGATTCGACAAGCTGACCACCAAGTTCCAGCAGGCGCTGGGGGATGCCCAGAGCCTGGCCCTGTCTCAAGACCATGCTTATATTGAGCCGCAGCATTTGCTGCTGACCATGCTTGACGACGCCGATGGCGGCATCGCCGGCCTGCTGGCGCGCGCCGGCGTCAATGTGCCCGGCCTGAAGGGCGCGCTAAACCAATCTTTACAGCGTTTGCCGCGGGTGCAGGGCAACGGCGGCGAGATCACCGTGTCGCGCGATTTGGCCAATCTGTTGAACCTGAGCGATAAGGCGGCGATGAAGCTGGGCGACGAGTTCATCGCCAGCGAGCTGTTCTTGTCCGCTCTGAGCCAGGACAAGGGCGAGGCTTCCCGGCTGTTGAAAGAGCATGGCGGTCAGCCTGCGGCGATTCAGGCCGCGATTGACGCGGTGCGCGGCGGCGAGAGCGTGTCCAACCAGGATGCGGAAAGCCAGCGAGAAGCCTTGAAAAAGTACACCCAGGACCTGACCGAACGCGCGCGTCAGGGCAAGCTGGACCCGGTGATCGGCCGCGACGACGAAATCCGCCGCGCCATCCAGGTTTTGCAGCGGCGCACCAAGAACAACCCGGTGTTGATCGGGGAGCCCGGCGTCGGCAAGACCGCCATCGTCGAAGGCCTGGCTCAGCGCATTGTTAACGGCGAAGTGCCGGAAAGCCTGAAAAACAAGCGCCTGCTGGTGCTGGATCTGGCCGCGCTGATTGCCGGCGCCAAGTTCCGCGGCGAGTTTGAGGAGCGGCTGAAAGCGGTGTTGAATGATCTGTCCAAGGACGACGGCCAGACCCTGATCTTCATCGACGAGATCCACACCCTGGTGGGAGCGGGCAAGGCGGAAGGCGCGATGGACGCCGGCAATATGCTGAAGCCGGCGCTGGCGCGCGGGGAACTGCACTGCATCGGGGCCACCACGCTGGACGAGTACCGTCGTTACATCGAAAAAGACGCGGCGCTGGAGCGCCGCTTCCAGAAAGTGCTGGTCGGCGAGCCTTCGGTGGAGGACACCATCGCCATCCTGCGCGGCTTGCAAGAAAAGTATGAGATCCATCACGGCGTGGATATCACCGACCCGGCCATTGTCGCCGCCGCCGAGCTGTCGCAGCGCTACATCACCGACCGCTTCCTGCCGGACAAGGCCATCGACCTGATCGACGAGGCCGCCAGCCGCATCAAGATGGAGCTGGACTCCAAGCCGGAAGAGATGGACAGGCTGGACCGCCGGCTGATCCAGCTGAAGATCGAGCGCGAGGCGGTGAACAAGGAAAGCGACGAGGCCTCGCAAAAGCGGCTGAAGCTGATCGAGGACGAGATCGCCGAGCTGTCGCGCGCCTATGCGGATCTGGACGAGATCTGGAAGGCGGAAAAAGCCGCGCAACAGGGCTCGCAGAGCATCAAGGAGGAGATTGAGCGGCTTAAGGTGGAGATGGAGGACCTGAAGCGCAAGGGCGATTGGCAGAAGCTGGCGGAACTGCAGTACGGCAAGCTGCCGCAGCTGGAAGCAAGGCTGAAGGACGCGGAGGCGGCCGGCGCCGGCGAGCAGGCCAAGCCCAACCGTTTGCTGCGCACCCAGGTGGGGGCGGAGGAGATTGCAGAGGTGGTCAGCCGCGCCACCGGCATTCCGGTGTCCAAGATGCTGGAAGGCGAGCGCGACAAGCTGCTGCGCATGGAGGAGGTGTTGCATCAGCGCGTGGTGGGGCAGGACGAGGCGGTCAGCGCGGTGGCCGACGCCATCCGTCGCTCCCGTTCCGGCCTGGCGGATCCCAACAAGCCTTACGGCTCCTTCCTGTTCCTGGGGCCGACCGGCGTGGGCAAGACCGAGCTGTGCAAGACCTTGGCCGGATTCATGTTCGACAGCGAAGACCACTTGATCCGCATCGATATGTCCGAGTACATGGAGAAGCATTCGGTGGCGCGGCTGATCGGCGCGCCGCCGGGCTACGTCGGCTACGAGGAGGGCGGCTATCTGACCGAGCAGGTGCGCCGCAAGCCGTATAGCGTGATCTTGCTGGACGAGGTGGAGAAAGCGCACCCGGACGTGTTCAACATCCTGCTGCAAGTGTTGGACGACGGCCGCTTGACCGACGGCCAGGGTCGCACCGTGGACTTCAAGAACACGGTGGTGGTGATGACGTCCAATATTGGCAGTCAGCAGATACAGGCAATGGACACCGATGATTACCAGGTGATCAAGCTGGCGGTGATGGCGGAGGTGAAAACCCACTTCCGGCCGGAGTTTATCAACCGCATCGACGAGGTGGTGGTGTTCCACGGCCTGGGCGAGCAGCACATCAAGTCCATCGCCCGCATCCAGCTTAAGAGCCTGGAAGGCCGACTGGCCAAGCTCGATTTGGACTTGCAGATCAGTGAGGAGGCGCTGGCCTTGCTGTCCGAAGCCGGCTTCGATCCGGTCTACGGCGCGCGGCCCTTGAAGAGGGCGATCCAGTCCGAGTTGGAGAATCCGCTGGCCAAGGCCATCCTGGCGGGCGAGTACCCGCCGAAATCCACCATTATGGTAGAGGCGCGCGACGGCCGTCTGAGCTTCGCCTGAGCACAGGCCCGCTCGTAAAAAAGCCCGGATTCCCGGGCTTTTTTTTTGCGCGGCGCGCTTAGCCGCGATCAGGGTGGCGGAAGCAGGCGGACATATGATCGTTGACCACGCCGCAGGCCTGTAGATAGGCGTAAATCACCGTGCTGCCGACGAAGTTCATGCCGGCTTTCTTCAGCGCCTTGCTGATGCGGTCGGACAGCTCGGTGCTGGCGGGCACCCGCTCGTCGTCGCGGCGGCGTAGTATCGGCCGGCCGTCCACATGCGCCCACAGCCAGTCGGCGAAACTGCCGTGCTGTTGCTGCATTTGCAGGAATACCTTGGCGTTGCGGATGGCGCTCTGGATTTTCAGCCGGTTGCGCACGATGCCGGCGTCCTGCATCAGGCGCTCAACGTCGCCGTCGTCCATCGCCGCCACTTTGACCGGGTCGAAACCGTGAAAAGCGCGGCGGTAGCCGTCGCGCTTGCGCAGAATGGTGATCCAGGACAGACCGGCCTGAGCGCCTTCCAGAATCAGCATTTCAAACAGCTTGCGGTCGTCGCGCTCGGGACATCCCCATTCCTCGTCGTGATAGGCGACGTAGAGGGGATCGTCGCCGCACCAGGCACAGCGGGTTGGGACGGGCATCAGCGGTTATGCAGCAGGATGTCGCACTGCAGCCCCACTTTTTGCAAGCCGGTGCGGCTTTGCAGATTGACCACCAGAGGGTTGCGAATGTTCGCCTTCATCGTGGACAAGGCTGGATGTTGCTCGTCGGCCTGATTACTCAGCATGAGCAGGATGGCCACATCCTGCGGCTGTTGCAATTTCAGTTCGGACACCTCGGTGTCGTCCAATTCGATCTCGTAGCGGATGTCCAGCGCTTCCGGCGTGGTGATGCTGAAGATGATGCCGGGGTCGTCCAAGGATTGGAGCCAGAACACTTGAGGCTGCGCCTGAGTGGCGTTGTGAAACAGCTTGAAACGGGTGCAGTTTTCCAGCGCGGGAATGCCGCGGGGGAAAGTGATGACAGTGCTCTCGTCGATATCGACTTGGCCGAGCTGGCGGGACTGGAACAGCATGGCGTGGCTCCTAGCGTGACAATGTTCTCATTATGCATGGCGGTGGCGGCAATTGCACAAGCGGAACGCCGTCGCGGGAGAAGATTGCAAGCTGTGGTTGTGGCTGCGAGGTTAACGACCTATATCAATATTACTCGAATGTCGTATTTAAATTGGGTTGCGGCCGGCCGGCAGAGTGCCCGCGCGCGATGCTAAGGGGGATATCCCATGGGCTTGCCAGCAAAACGGTTTCTGATTCTTGAAGATCAGCTGGTGTTGCGGAAATTGATTTCTCGTCAGGCCAGCTTCTTTAGTCGTTACGAAGTGGCCATCGATGAGTTCAGCGATCCGGCTGAGGCGCTGCGCAGCATCGGCGAGAACAACTACGACCTGATTGTCACCGATATCGGCATGCCGGGCATGAACGGCATCGACTTCATCAAACACGTGGCTTTACTCGGTTACCAGGCGGCGTTGCTGATCATTTCCGGCTATGACGGCAAGACCCTGAACACTATCAGCGAGATGGCCTGCAGCTTGGGCATAGGCAGCACCCGCTTCCTGTCCAAGCCCTATTCGGCGGAATCCTTTCTCACCGCGCTCAACAGCATCTTCAACGATCTGGAGCGCGCCTATCAGGTACAGCAACTGGAAGTGGAGAGCTTTTTCGCCGACGTGTGCTCCGGGGAGTTCAAGCTGGAGCTTGAGCCGATCTTGAGTCTGTCCGGCCACCGGCTGGCAGGCTTCGACGTGACGGCGCTGATCCGGCCGCAAGGGCGGGTGGAGTGGAGCGCGGGACTGTTCAATGTGCTGACGCGCCGCAAGGGAATTTCCGCGCTGGTGCTGGAGGAATTGGTGGCGCGCATCGCCAGCTTGCTGGCTGGCTTGCGCCAACAAGGATTGGGCGAGGAGTGCGGTTTCAATGTGCGCATCGACAAAGCCTGCCTGGAGAGTGAAAACCTGTTCGATCACTGTCATTCCCTGTTGCAGCAGCGAGGCGTGCCGCCGCGCCTGTTGGGTTTTGAGTTGGCCGAGGGCCTGGGCCAACAGTCGCCGGCTCAGGCTTTCGAGAACGTCGCCAAGATCAAGTATCTGGGGTTCCGGCTGATCGCCGATCACTTCGGTACCGGCTCGCTGACTCAGAGCAATATGCTCAAGCTGCCGTTCGACCATGTGAACATCCCCATCGAATCCCTGCAATGGATACGAGCCATGCTGGGAGCGGATCCGCAGGCACTGCGTTTTTTGCGCATTTACGGTTTGCCGCCGGGGGCGATCACCGCAAGCGGCGTCGATGAGGAGGAGGACGTCGCGTTGGCGCAGGAGATGGGCTGTCCTTGCGTGCAGGGCGCTTGTATGGCTTTGCCGGTGCGCGAAAACGAATTGAGCGATTATTTGCGGCGGAGCCAAGAAACCGCGGCGGCGGAAGGAGGCGCGGGATGAGTGTTGCGGCGGTGGATTTTTCGCGGATGCGGATACTGGTCGTGGACGATCAGACCTTGGTGCGTTCATTGATCGGCCAGGCCTTGCAGGCCATGGGCATGCGTTCGGACGCCATTTTTCAAACCGCGGACGGCACCGCGTCGATGCGGCTGTTGGACATCCGCATGGTGGACCTGGTGCTGTGCGATGTGCAGATGGCGCCGATGAACGGCATGGACCTGCTCAAGGAGTTGCGTTGCGGGCACACCATGAATCCTTCCAACCTGCCGTTCGTGTTTTTGTCCGGTCATGCGGACCGCAGCAATGTGGTGCTGGCCAGCCAGCTGCACGCCGACGGCTTCGTGGTCAAGCCGCCTAAGCCGGCCGATGTTGAGAAGGCGATTGTGGCGGCGATGCAGCGCAAGCGGCCGGAAATCGATCCGTTCAGCTATTACGGCGTCGCCACCGGCACCGAATACGACCGCAAGGTCTTTGGCCGATTGTTCGACGCCCCGGCGCTGCCCGAGGCGCCGGCGGGGACGGCGGTGAGTTTGTTGACGGTCAAGGCCGGAGCGGTGCTGGCCCAGGACCTATTCAGTAAACACGGCCATTTGCTGCTGCCGCGCGGCGCCGCCATCTCCGCCAACCAGATCACGGTATTGCGTGATTTCAGCGATCGTTATGGCGTGTTGCGGCTTTTCGTCGAGGAGGTTTCCGAGACGGAAGCCGAGTCGTCTCGCGAACATTGAGTGGCCGTCAATGAAGTTTGCCAGGTCGCGCCAAGACCATATCAAATCCATCCGCCGAGCGGTCATCCTGATTGTGCTGTTGCTCGGCGTGTTGCAGGCGATGGCCATTCTGCGCTTGTTGAACGAGTCTTGGGATTCCTATCGCACGGCCCGGCACGTGGCCGAACTCAATCGCGATATTTCCGCCTTGTATCAGGCGGTTAGCTCGGAAAATCTGGAGAGCAGCAAGCTGCGCTTGTTGTTGACGGCGAAATCCCCGCCTACGTCGCAACAGCGCGAGGAGCTAAGCGGGCTCGCCCGCAATACGGACGCCAAGTTCGACCTGGCGCTGGCCTCCATTCCCGTGATGACCGGCATGGACGCCTCCAGTCAGATACGGTTGCGCAATCTGGCCCATGATTTCAAAGTGCTGCGTGAGGAATCCTACGCGGAGTTGCGTCGGCCGGACTTTCAGAGTGAGTCCTTGAGCAATTTGCTGTACTTGGCCACGGCGCGGATGCGCAACGAGGCCGGCGGCATTCTGGCCGCGGACATGGCGCAACTGGCCAGCCAGGGCGATCCCACCCTCAACGGCCTGATGATGATCAAGCAGAGCTTGTGGCAGTTGGGCGGCCAATTGCGCGGCAACGCTGTGGCGTTGATCATGCGCGAGCAATTGGGACATAGGATGAACCGCGACATCGAGGACGATCTGGCCTTCCGGCTTAGTTCTGCGATGTTGATGGTGGAGCAACTGCGCCCGGTGATCCTGGGGGTGCACGACGAAGCGCTGACCGCGGAGTTCACCAGTTTGACCACCTTGACGCTGAAGCTGCAATTGGTGGTTAAGCTGCAACTTGAGCAAATCGACGGCGCCCAGCCCTTCAGTCAGGCCACGAATTTTCACGCCAGCTTGGCGGAGCTGGACGGGGAATTGCAGCGGGTTTTCGACATGGTGGAACGGATGACGGCCGATCGCATTGACGAGAGCCGACGAGTCAATTTGTTCCGCATGGTGCGCGACGGCCTGTTTGGCATGTTGGCGCTGGGCCTGGTGCTGGTGCTGCTGTACTACATGGTGCGGCGCGTGCTGCGGCCGTTGTCCGCCTTGAAGCATATGCTGGACGCCTCCGGCGACGCGGTGCTGATCGTCAATCGCAATGGGCGGATCGAGATCGCCAACGCCGGAGCCGGCAAGATGTTCGTTTACCCTCAGGCGGCGTTGCACGGCATGTCGGTCTACAGTTTGCTGGAGGTGCCGGGCGGCGCCGCGCATCTGACCCAAGCGCTGAACGATCAGGAAACGGTGGCGCTGGCCGGGGAGGGCTTGTCCGCCAAGGGCGAGCGTTTCTATGTGGCGATTTCCCTTAGCCAGTTCAACAATAGCCGGGACCATGGTTGGCGCATGCTCACGGTGCGAAACGAACAGCAAAGGCGGCAGGCGGAAACCTCGCTGGAGCGCAGCGTCGAGTTGTTGTCCGCGATTTCGGTGGTGGAGGGCATGCTGTTGGCGAGGGAGCCGCGCGACAAGGTGTTTGAAGAGCTGCATCGCGTGTTCTGCCACCATACTGGCGCTCGCGAATGTCTGCTGGTGGCTTGGTCGCCGTTGGAAGAGGGCGGGCAGTCCTTGTGCTTGCAGGCAGGCCAATGGCCGCCGGAGTTGCCGCCGCTGTCGGAAGTGGCGCATGCGGCCGCTCCGCTCAGTCAATTGTTCCAACTGCTCAGCGAGCGCTCTACCTGGATTTCCCTGCCGGTGATGCTGGGCGGCGATGTCGCCGCCGCGGTGTGCATGCAACAGCCGGATGTGTACCGACTGGGCGTAGGCATGCAGCCTCTGATCGGCGCTTACGCCAATATCCTGGGTTTTTACGACGAGGAGGCTCGGCGCAAGGTGTCGGAAGCGCAGTTGCGCACCGTGCTGCAGGAAGAGGAGGCGGTGTTCGCCTCGTCCCCGGTGGGCTTGCTGCGTCTGAACGAGCAATTGCAGATATCCCGTTCCAATCAGACGGCGGAAATGATTTTTGATGTCGGAGTCTACGGCCTGGTTGGCATGCACTTGATGGAGCTGATGGCTTCGGATCAAGGCTGGATCGAGCTGACCGAGCATTTGCAGCAAATGCGGCAAGGCACGCGCGTTCACTGTGAGCTGGAGTGTTTTACCGGTGCCGGCCTCCCGATCTGGGTTTTGTTCGAAGGTCAGATGGTGGCGACGGAAACGGTGGAGGGCGTGATGATCCTGGCCTGCCTGGACATCACCGAACGCAAGATGGCCGAGTTCGAACTGCGCATGGCGCGGGACCAGGCCAATGCCGCCAACCGCGCCAAGAGCGCCTTCCTCGCCACCATGAGCCACGAGATCCGCACGCCGATGAACGGGGTGCTGGGCATGTTGGAGTTGTTGAACATGACCCGGCTGGACGGCGAGCAGCGGGACGCGGTGGCCACGATACACGATTCCGCGCACACGCTATTGCGATTGATCGACGATATTCTGGATTTTTCCAAGATCGAGGCCGACAAACTGGAGATCGTCACCGCGCCCACGGCGACGCGGCCGGTTTGGAGAGCATCCGCAGTCTGTACCAGGAAAACGCCTACAAGAAGGGCTTGGATTTCCAGCTGGAGGTGGATGAGCAACTGGCGCCGACGCTGGTGCTGGATCCATTGCGCGTACGGCAGATTTTGCAGAACTTCATCAGCAACGCGATCAAGTTCACGGCTCAGGGCGGCGTGACCATCCGCGTCAAGGTGCTCAGCACCATGGCCAATTATCAATCGCTTAGTTTCGAGGTGGAGGACAGCGGCATCGGCATGACCGAGGACAGCTTGTCCAGGTTGTTCCAGCCTTTCACTCAGGCGGATTCCGACACCACCCGGCGTTTTGGCGGCACCGGCCTGGGGCTTGCCATCTGCCGGCGGCTGGCCGGTCTGATGGGCGGCCACGTGGAGCTGGAGAGCGAATTGGGCAAGGGCAGTTGCGCGAGCCTGTTGCTGGAAGCGGAGTGGTCGGAACAGGTGGTGGCCCCGGTCAGCCTGCCCCAGATCCATGTGCCGGCGGAGACGCCGCGCGAGGAGGAGATCGAAACCGCGGCGCCTTCGCCGGAGCAGCGCGTGTTGCCCATTCTGTTTGCCGAGGACAACCCGACCAACCGAAAGCTCACACTCAAACAACTGGAAAAACTGGGTTATTCGGCGGAATGGGCCGAGGACGGCGAGCAGGCCTTCGCTAAATGGCAAACCGGCCGCTACTCGATGATTCTGACTGATTGCCACATGCCTGGCATAGATGGTTATCAACTAGCGCGGCTGGTGCGCGCGCAGGAGCAAGAGGAACCGGCGCGAGGCCATATTCCCATCGTCGCCTGTACCGCCAACGCCGCCAAGGAGGAGCTGGACAAGACTCGTGAAGCGGGCATGGATGATTTCCTGACCAAGCCGCTGTCGATCGCGGAGCTGTCCGCCGCTCTGCAAAAATGGACGACGACGGAGGGAGCTCCGGAAATCGCGCCTCCGCCGCCTGCCGAGGCAGGGCCAGAGGACGGGCCGGTGGACCGCTCCGTTCTGCAGGTGTACAGCAACGGCGACCTGCAAGTGGAGCTGGAAATCCTGCGCGACTTCCAGCAGGGCAACGCCGAGGACGTGGGCGAGCTGCGCAGCGCCATCGAGGAAGGCTCCAGCGACCGCGTCAGCTTCGCCGCCCACCGGGTCAAGGGCGCCAGCCGCATGGTGGGCGTCAACGCTTTGGGCGACGCCGCCGAAGCGGTGGAAAAGGCGGGCAAGGCCCAGTCGCTGGAACAGGTGGCGGCCTTGATGCCGGCCTTCGACGCGGCGCTGGCCGAGTTTGAGGCCTGGATGGCCAGACAGAATGAAACCAATCCGGCCTGAGAACCTGTTTACGATCTGCTGCGCGTCGTGAGACGTGACACGGAGAGTGCCCCTTCGAAATGCTCATGTACCGTGTGTACACGCCGCTTTCTCAGCGGTTTTCGCCTTGTCTCACCTTAGCTCGCTAGACTTTGAACAGGTGCTGAGGCGCGCCAAGGTCGGCTAGAATGTCCGACCATGAGCGAGCCGACATCACTTTACCCGCAGTTGGAAGCGGCGCTGCTGTGCCGCGACGTTGAGCGCAAGATGGCGCTGGCGGTCGAGGCCTTGCGGGGCTGGCGCGTCGACGCGCTCCCACGCCGAGTGGATGTGCCGCCGCCGTACCCGTTGCCCGAGGCTGGACGTCCTTCGCTGCCGGAGCTGGTGCATCCGTCCAAAGTGCCCAAGCGCAGCCTGTCCTCGCGACAAGGGCATGCCGCCTTGCTCCATGCCATCGCCCATATCGAATTCAACGCCGTCAACCTGGCGCTGGACGCCGCTTGGCGCTTCCGCGAGATGCCGGACGCCTTCGTCAGCGACTGGTTGCAAGTCGCCGCGGAAGAAGCGCGCCACTTCTCCCTCTTGCTGCGGCGTCTGCGGGAGCTGGGCCACGACTACGGCGATTTCCCCGCTCACAACGGCCTGTGGGCGATGAGCTGCAAGACCGATTACGATCCGCTGGCGCGGATGGCCCTGGTGCCCAGGGTGCTGGAGGCGCGCGGCCTGGACGTGACGCCGGGCATTCAGCGGCGGCTGGCCGGCATTGGCGATCACGCGAGCGTGGCGGTGCTGGACATCATCCTGCGCGAGGAAGTGGGACATGTGCGCATCGGCAACGCCTGGTTCGGCCGGCTGTGCCGGCAGCGCGGACTGGAACCGGAGGCCTGTTTTCAGGAACTGCTGCGACGCCACGATGTCCAGCTTTACCGCGGGGCTTATAATCTGGCCGCCCGCGAGCGGGCGGGGTTTTCAGCCAGGGAGCTGGAGGCACTGCGCGCCTTGTGCGAAGACGACACCGCTTCAGCCGGCTAGAATGCTGGCGGCCTTACCTGGAACGATGAAACATGCTATTGAATTTGTTTAAGAAGATGCAAAGGCAGCGACGCTTCGCCATGACGGTGCTGCTGCTCAGCACCTTGATCTTTGCGCTCAGCTCGGCGCTGTGGCGCGGCTTTGACGGCGGTCCCGGTCCGTTGCTGGTCATTCTGTGTCCGCTGGCGATGTTGCTGGCCCTGATCTGCCAGTTCAGCGCTTTGCTGGCATTGGCGAAAAGACCTTAAACCAAAAAAGGATTTTTAAAACAGCGGCTTAAAGTGTTGATTGCGGACGGCGAGCGGGCTTGACTGACACCGGCAGGCCGCGCATAATCGCCCCCGTATCGATAAGGGTCAGGGCTCCACATTGGGTGGAGCCTTTGCTTTTTGGAATTTTCGGAGAAACCGAGTCATGGACCATCAGGCATTCCTGCGCCAATTGGAAACCAATGCGCTGCCTGCATCCGACTTCAACCATCGCGCGCATTTGTACGCCGCCTGGGCCTATCGTCGCCAATACCCGGCGCCGGAGGCCGCCGCCCGCTGCGCGCGCGCGCTGTCCCGTTTCGCCATGGTGAACGGCGCGGCGATGAAGTACCACCACACCCTGACCATGGCCATCCTGGTGATTTTGTACAGCCGGATGGCCAGCCAGCCGCAGTTGCTGGAAGATTGGGAAGCGTTCGCCAGCCACTGCCCGGACATGCTGGCCGACCCCCGCGCGGTGATCCTGCAACACTATTCTTCAGAGCGCCTGGACGACGAGTCGGCGCGCAAAGGCTTTGTTGAGCCGGACCGCGAGCCGTTGCCGATGTCCTGTCTGCTGCACTGAGCCCACGCTCAACGAACCCCACCAGAATAAACAATGAAAGCACCGGAACTTCTGCTGCCAGCCGGCACGCTGGACAAGATGCGCGCCGCCTACGACTTCGGCGCCGACGCCGTCTACGCCGGCCAGCCGCGCTACAGCCTGCGCGCCCGCAACAACGACTTCAAGCTGGAAGAGCTGAAGCAGGGCATAGACGAAGCCCACGCGCGCGGCAAACTGTTCTTCGTCGCCAGCAATATCCTGCCGCACAACAGCAAGATCAAGACCTATATGGCCGATATGGAGCCGGTGATCGCGATGAAGCCGGACGCGCTGATCATGGCCGATCCCGGCCTGATCATGATGGTGCGCGAAAAATGGCCGGAAGTGCCCATCCATTTGTCGGTGCAGGCCAATACCGTCAATTACATGGGCGTCAAGTTCTGGCAGAAGCTGGGCGTGTCGCGCATCATTCTGTCGCGCGAACTGAGCCTGGACGAGATCGCCGAAATCCGCCAGCAATGCCCGGACATCGAGCTGGAAGTCTTCGTGCATGGCGCGCTGTGCATCGCTTACTCCGGCCGCTGCCTGCTGTCCGGCTACTTCAATCACCGCGATCCGAACCAGGGCACCTGTACCAACGCCTGCCGCTGGGATTACAAGGTGCACGACACTCAGGGCGACGACGCCGGCGATGTGCAGACCATCCAGTTCGACTTCAACAAGGCGCTGGAAGAGGCCAATCAGAGTTTCGCCTCCTGCGGCGGCGCCGAGCGCCATCCGCTGGCGGACAAGACCTATCTGATCGAAGAGGGCAGCCGTCCCGGCGAGCTGATGCCCATCATCGAAGACGAGCACGGCACCTACATCATGAACTCCAAGGACCTGCGCGCGGTGGAGCAGGTGGAGAAGCTGGCCAAAATCGGCGTGGATTCGCTGAAGATCGAAGGCCGCACCAAGAGCCTGTACTATGTGGCGCGCGCGGCTCAGGTCTACCGCAAGGCGATCGACGACGCCGTGGCCGGCCGCCCGTTCGACCTCGGCCTGCTGGCCGAGCTGGACGGCCTCGCCAACCGCGGCTACACCCCGGGCTTCCTGGAGCGTCACCAGACCCAGGAATACCAGAACTACCTCACCGGCCATTCCAAGGCCAAGCAGAGCCAGTACGTCGGCGACGTGCTGTCGGTGGACGCCGACGGTTGGGCGCTGATCGAGGTGAAGAACCGCTTCGCGGTGGGCGATCGCATTGAAATCATCCATCCGAATGGCAACCAGATCATCGAACTGGCGCAGATGACGCGCAACGATCAGCCGGTGAGCGTGGCGGCCGGCAACGGCATGCAGGTCAAGATCCCCGGCATGCAGGGCAAGGAAAAGGCCTTGCTGGCGCGGCTGTTCTGATCTGGTAGGGTAGCAATGGAGTAAGACAGGCGGCTAATGGCCGCCTGTTTTTTTCGTTATTGCGACGTTTTTGGTCAACCCTACGCCGCGTTCATGCGTTTTGGGTGCTGTGGATTGGGTGAGCTTTACCTCGAGTTGTTGATAATAGTGAACGTTTGTAATCAGACTGTGGCGTAAGTGTTTATTTTTTTGCGCTGCAAGATCAATAAAAGTTGCGTGTATAAAAAAATATGGTTAAAAAGTAGTCACGTATCAGAGAGAGATGTAAATTTTATTAAACATTCGCTGAGCGTGGAGACAAGAGGAGACGATGTGAGCAGCAATGGCCGCCTAGCGGTCGCGCATCGGCATGGAAGCGCAGGCTTCGCATGCAGGTTTCCCTGGCCGTTCATCGACACTCGCCAAATAGAACGCGGGGCGGAACGGCCTGAATCATGACCCTTAGCACCTCGAAAGTTGCAAACCGTTACGCGCGGACAGATGGCATGGCGCGCTGCGGGGTGTAAGTTGGCATGAGCAGCACGCGATGGGCGGCGCCGGAACCGGTCCGCCAGCCGCAAGCTCGTGCCGCATTCGACCCAGGTCCGCCCAGGCGGCCGGGGAAAATGGAGCAGCGCCATGGCCCGGCAACGGGCGGGGAGCGTGGCGCTGAGGTTGCCGTTATCGGGTCGCCCGATGTCCGCAGGCCGCAGGCCCGGCGTCGGACTGCGCGACCCGTTCCATTAGGAAGCCTGTCATGCAGAATAAGCTGGTTCGCAAAGCGCTGTGTTCATTGCTGATGTTGCTGCCGGTTGCGGCGGCGCATGCCGAAGACAAGGTGCTGAATGTCTACAACTGGTCGGACTACATCGCCAAGTCCACCATTCCCGGATTTGAAAAACAGAGCGGCATCAAGGTCAAGTACGACGTCTACGATAGCGACGACACCTTGCAGGCCAAGATGCTGACCGGCCGCGCCGGCTACGACATCGTGGTGCCCACCTCCAACTTCATGGCCAAGCAGATTGAGGCCGGCATCTACCAGAAGCTGGACAAGTCCAAGCTGCCCAATCTGGCCAATCTGGACAAGGCGCTGATGGCCAAGATCGTGGACGCGGACCCGGCCAACGCCCATGGCGTGCCCTGGGCCTACGGCACCGACGGTCTCGGCTACAATCTGACCAAGGTCAAGGCGGTGCTGGGCAAGGATGCGCCGCTGGACAGCTGGGACATCCTGTTCGATCCCAAATACGTGTCCAAGCTCAAGGGCTGCGGCGTATCGGTGCTGGATCAAGCCAACGACGTGTTCGCCGTTGCTCTGCACCACTTGGGCAAAGACCCTAACAGCAAGAACCCCGCCGACTACCAGGCCGCCTTCGAAGCGCTGAAGAAAATCCGCCCCTACATCACCCAGTTCAATTCCTCCGGCTATATCAACGATCTCGCCAACGGCGACATCTGTCTGGCGTTGGGCTTTTCCGGCGACGTCAACATCGCCAAGCACCGCGCCCAGGAATCCAAGCGGCCGTACCAACTGGCCTATGTGATTCCCAAGAGCGGCGCGCCGCTCTGGTTCGATGTGATGGTGGTGCCCAAGGATGCGCCGCATCCCGAGGCCGCGCTTAAATGGATCAACTACATCCAGTCGCCGGAAGTCAACGCCGCGATCACCAACGAGGTGTTCTACCCGACAGCCAACGCCGCCGCGCGCAAATACGTGAAGCCGGAAATAGCTAACGCCCCGGGCGTGTATCCGTCGGAGTCCGTCGTTAAAACGCTGTTCCTGCTCAAGCCCCTGCCATCCGACATCATGCGCCTGCAGAACCGCCTGTGGACGCAGTTGAAGACAGGGCGCTGAGGCAGGCATCCAACAACGCCGCCGCGCCAGTCTGAATCGGGCCGGCGGCTGCCGTGAGTCGATCCGAGCGCGAGCGCGCCGCTGGCCAGCCAGGCCGGCGGGCACGCGCGCGGCCGGGTCGCATGTGACAGGAGGAGGGAAGGCGCGATGTCCGGCCGCCACGGCCGTGGGTATCCGGGAGAGGAGTTCAAGAGGAGGCCGTTCAACCGGCAGCCCGCGTCATAAGCTGTTCAAACTCCGCTGCGCGTAGTGAGGTGTGCCTCGGCGAGCGCCGAATTCGAAATGTTCATGCACCCCATGCCCATTCGCTTTCTCCGCTGTTTTCGCCTTGCCTCGCTCCAGTTGGCTGGATTTTGAGCCGCTTCCAAGACGGGCCTGGGGGACGGCACAAAAGCAATGCAAGCGAGCCGGATCAAACCGGCCATGTGGTGCTGACATGAAAAGTCTTAAGCTAAGCCGTTGGCTGCCGTCGGGCAGAACCACCGTCATCGGCATGCCGTTCCTGTTTTTGCTGGTGTTCTTCCTGCTGCCCTTCCTGCTGGTGGTGGGCATCAGCTTCTCGCAGCAACAACTGGGCATTCCGCCATACACCCCGCTCACCAAGCTGGAAAACGACGTTTTCACCATTGCGCTGAACATCGGTCATTACAAGTTCATGCTGGGCGACGACTTGTACTTCGCCACCTATATCAGTTCGGTGAAGATGGCCTTCGTTTCCACCGTGCTGTGTCTGTTGATCGGCTATCCGATGGCTTATTACATCGCCCGGGCTTCCGACAGCGCGCGCAACACCTTGATGATGATGGTGATGCTGCCGTTCTGGACCTCCTACCTGATCCGCGTCTACGCCTGGATCGGCATTCTGAAGAACGACGGCTTCCTCAATCAGTTCCTGCTGTGGCTGGGCGTGGTCGACACGCCGCTGCGGCTCTACCACACCAACTGGGCGGTCTATATCGGCATGGTGTTTTCCTACCTGCCGTTCATGATCATGCCCTTGTACGCCCATCTGGTGAAAATGGACCTGCGTTTGCTGGAAGCGGCCTACGACCTGGGCGCCAGGCCGTGGAAGGCCTTTGTACAGGTGACCTTGCCGTTGTCCAAGAACGGCATCATCGCCGGCAGCCTGTTGGTGTTCATCCCGGCGGTGGGCGAGTACGTGATTCCGGAACTGTTGGGCGGCTCCGACACGCTGATGATAGGTCGCGTGATGTGGGATGAGTTCTTCAACAATATGGATTGGCCGATGGCGGCGACGGTGACCTGCGCGATGGTGCTGCTGCTCCTGGTGCCGATGGCGCTGTTCCAGCACTACCAGGTCAAGAATATGGAGGCCGCGAGATGATCAAGCCCAACAAGACGTTGTCCCTTCTGGTGTTGGGCCTGGGTTACGGTTTTCTCTATCTGCCGATCGCGCTGCTGGTTCTGTACTCGTTCAACGAGTCCAAGCTGGTGACGGTATGGTCCGGCTTCTCCACCAAGTGGTATGCCGCCTTGCTGGAGGACGACGAACTGATCAACGCCGCCTGGCTCAGCGTCAAGATCGCGCTGATGACCGCCACCGCCTCGGTGGTGATCGGCACCTGGGCCGGTTTCGTGCTGGCGCGCTTTGGCCGTTTCCGCCTGTTCCCGTTGTTCGCCGGCATGATCAACGCGCCGCTGGTCATTCCCGAGGTGATTCAGGGCATTTCCCTGCTGCTGTTGTTCGTGGCGATGGAGCAGGCCTTCGGCTGGCCGGAAGGGCGCGGCGTGTTCACCATCTGGATAGGCCATGTGATGTTGTGCGTGTCCTATGTCGCCATCGTGGTGCAGTCGCGGGTACGCGAATTGAACCTGTCGCTGGAAGAGGCAGCGATGGATTTGGGCGCGCGTCCCTTGAAGGTGTTCTTCGTGATCACGCTGCCGTTGATCTCGCAGGCGCTGGTGTCCGGCTGGCTGCTGTCGTTCACGCTGTCGCTGGACGACCTGGTGCTGACCGCCTTCCTGTCCGGCCCCGGCTCAACCACCTTGCCCATGGTGATCTTCTCGCGGGTGCGGCTGGGCCTGAATCCGGAAATGAACGCGTTGGCAACGTTGTTCATCGTGTTGGTGTCGGCCGGTGTGGTGGCGGCCAACATCTATATGCGCATGGCGGCGCGCAAGCGCGAGCGCGAGATGAAACTGGCCTTTGCCCAAGGCTGACCGCGGGGGAGGCGGGCCGGCGCCGTCGGCGAGACGGCGGCGCCGGCCGTCTTTTGTTTTCCTCTTTCATCGGCGACAATGCCGGAATTCTTTCGGTATGGTGACGTCATGTCGCGATTGAAGTCCTGGCTGCAAGACCGCTGGCCGCTGCCCGTCTACCGGCCGGACCCGCGGCAGCCGCATCATCAGGCGGACGGCTACCGCAATCTGTTTCCGTTTCGGCAACCAAGCCTGGCCGACGTGTTGCGCTGGGAGTGGCAGCGCAGCCGCATGCCGGCGGTGAAGCACAGGCTGGAGCGTATCCCGCGCCAGGCGCCGGAGCTGGCCGCGCTGAACGCCAACCGAGACCGGCCGTCGCTGACCTGGGTCGCCCACGCCACCAGCTTCATCCAGCTGTGCGGCAAGAACATTCTGATCGACCCGATCTGGTCGCAACGCGCCTCGCCGTTCCAGTGGGCCGGGCCGGAGCGGCAGTTGCCGCCGCCGATGGCTTTGCAGGAACTGCCTGCGATCGATTTGGTGCTGATCACTCACAATCATTACGATCATCTCGACTTCAACACCGTACGCCGGCTGGCGCGCCAGCCGGCCGGCTGCCCGCAGTTCGCCGCGCCGCTGGGCGTGGGCGCGACCCTGCGGCGCGCCGGCGTGCCGGCGTCGCGGATTCAGGAGTTGGACTGGTGGCAGTGTTGCCGTCTGGGCGGCGTGGAGGCGGAACTGACGCCGGCTCATCATTGGAGCAAGCGCTGGATGATGGGCGATGAAAACCGCGCGCTGTGGGGCGGCTTCGCCGTGCGCGGCGACGGGCTTCAGTTCTGGTATCCGGGCGACACCGGCTATCAGGACCAGCTGTTCCAGCTGATAGGCGAACGCATCGGCGCGGTGGATCTGGCCTTGTTGCCGATAGGCGCTTACGAGCCGCGCTGGTTTCTCCGCCCGCAGCACGTGAATCCGGAGGAGGCTGTGCGCATTTTGCTGGACACCGGCGGGCGAGCCGCCTGGGCGGTGCATTGGGGCAGCTTCATCCTTACCGACGAGCCGCTGGACCGGCCGCAGGACGATCTTGCCGCCGCGCTAGCGCAATGGAATATCTCACCGGAGGTGTTTCAATTGCCGGCCATGGGCGAAACCCGCTGGTTTTGAGCCGGCTCTTGGCCGTAAATCCCAAACGTCGTCGCTTGAGGCTTATTTTACCGACGCGGCTTGGCTGCAAGCATTGCCCCTGATGGCAAGCGGGAATACAATCAATAAGTAGTTTTTTTCAGAAGCGAAGACTAATTTTCGTTTTCGCGGCAATTCTTGGGGCTCTAATGACTATTCTTCAACTGATCAATCAACGGGTGCAGGCCGCCCTAGCGGCAGCCGGCGCGCCGGACGCGCCCGCCGTGGTGCAGCCGGCGTCCAAGCCGGAATTTGGCGACTATCAAGCCAATGGCGTGATGAGCGCTGCCAAGCAGCTTAAGACCAACCCGCGCGAACTGGCCCAGAAAGTGGTTGCCGCGCTGGATCTTGCCGGCATCGCCGACAAGGTGGAAATCGCCGGTCCGGGTTTCATCAATATTCATTTAGCCCCTGAATATCTTGCCCGACGAAGCGAAGCCGCCCTGAAAGACGACAAGCTAGGCATCCACCGCGTTGCGCCGCAGCGCGTGATGGTGGAGTACTCCTCGCCCAACCTGGCCAAGGAAATGCACGTCGGCCACCTGCGTTCCAGCATCATCGGCGACGCGCTGGCCCGAGTGATGGAGTATGTCGGCCACGACGTGGTGCGCGCCAATCATGTGGGGGACTGGGGCACTCAGTTCGGCATGTTGACCGCTTACCTGGTGGAAACCAGCCACGCTGGCGACGCCGAGCTGCAGCTGTCCGACCTGGAGACCTTCTACCGCAACGCCAAGGTGCGTTTCGACGAAAGCGAAGATTTCGCCAACCGCGCCCGCGACTACGTGGTCAAGCTGCAAGGCGGCGACCAGAACGTGCTTAAGCTGTGGGAGCAGTTCGTCGACGTATCGCTGAAGCATTGCGAGGCGGTGTACCAGAAGCTCAACGTCGGCCTCAAGCGCGAGCATGTGCGTGGCGAATCCTCGTACAATGACGATCTGCCGGTCATCGTCGAGGAGTTGCGCGCGGCAAGCCTGTTGACCGAGGACGACGGCGCCCAAGTGGTGTTCCTGGAAGAATTCCGCACCCAGGAAGACAAGCCCATGGGCGTGATCATCCAGAAAAAGGACGGCGGTTATCTGTACACCACCACCGACTTGGGCGCGGTGCGCTATCGCCATAAAACCCTGAACCTTGACCGTGTGATCTACGTGGTGGACGCGCGTCAGAGCCAGCACTTCGCTCAGATGTTCTCCATCTGCCGCAAGGCCGGCTTCGCGCCGGAAAGCATGAAGCTGGAACATGTTGGTTTCGGCGTGATGATGGGCGACGACGGCAAGCCGTTCAAGACCCGCTCCGGCGGCACCGTCAAGCTGATCGAGCTGCTGCAGGAAGCCGAAGAGCGCGCGTTCGCGCTGGTCTCGGAGAAGAACCCGGATCTGTCGGAAGCCGAGCGCCGCAATATCGCCGCGGCCGTGGGCATCGGCGCGGTCAAGTACGCGGACTTGTCAAAGAACCGCATGAGCGACTACATCTTCAACTGGGACACCATGCTGGCCTTCGAGGGCAATACCGCGCCCTATCTGCAATACGCCTACACCCGCGTACAGAGCGTGTTCCGCAAGGCCGGTGACTACGACGCCAATGCCGCCATCGTCATCGCCGAGCCGGCGGAGAAGCACCTGGCCGCCGCGTTGGCTCAGTTTGAGGACACCTTGCAGGCGGTGGTGGACGGCTGCTATCCGCACTACCTGTCCCAGTATCTGTACAACATCGCCACGCTGTTCTCGCGTTTCTACGAGGCTTGCCCCATCCTCAAGAGCGAGGGCGAAGTCCGCGCCAGCCGTCTGCAGTTGTCGGCGCTGACCGCCAAGACGCTGAAAACCGGCCTGGATCTGTTGGGCATCAAGGTGTTGGATTCGATGTAAGCTGGCCTTCCCTGTTCAAGCATGCCGCCCGCGCTTCGCGCCGGCGGCATTTTTCATGGGGAGCGGAGATGGTCGGGGCGTTTAGGGCGCGGAGGGTGGTTTGCCAGCCTGGGGGTCCCGGTTTGCGTCCGCCATCGGCTCAGCCTCTTTGACGCCCGTCGCGTCGCCCGACGGCGGCTTGATGGCGGCGCCAAGCATTTCCAGTACTTTGGCCAGGCCGGCCGGCATGGTCTTGTCGTGGCGTCCCGGTTCAATACGGTGCTTGCTCGATGGCGTCTGCTCTTTCATGTTCACATCCTTGGAATGGGGGCACTGCGACGAGGGTGGCGCATGCTGAACCTCAAGCGACAAAAAACCCCGATAGCTTTGAGCTGTCGGGGCTTTTGAGTCTTCATGACGCGTCATGAAATGGTGTTGTGGTGGAGGCGGCGGGAATCGAACCCGCGTAAAGCCTTGCAAATTAAAGGCAGGATTTGAATTGCCGACCAAATACAGACCGCTGGCCATTTTTATTCCTCTTCACCACTTCCCGGTTCCTTACAAAACATGGCGACTGCTCTACTGCCAGCATCGTCGACTTCGGAGGGTATCCAGCGTCCATACGTCTTCCTGATCATGCCCCAGTCAGCGTGCCCCATCTGTTTTGCAACCCACATCGGATGCTCGCCGGCGGACAACATCATGGATGCGTAGGTGTGGCGAGTTTGATAGGGGTAGCGGTAACGAACATGGGCGAGCTTCAGAACATGAGTCCACATCGTTTTGCGGATTGGCTGGTCTCCGGTCCAGCGTTCTCCCGTGTTCGGGTTCTGGAAAATCTCCGCCCATTGTTGATAGGTGAATTGCTTTTGATCTATCAGCGCCGATAGAGCAGGGGCGAGAAGCTTCACCTCCCTTCGTCCCGCTCTGGTCTTTGTGTCCTCAGCTTCCCCGGACTTTTGGGTTATGGCCTTATTGACCTTGATAACCTTTCTTGTCCAGTCGACATCAGACCAATCAAGCGCAACTATTTCAGATGTGCGCAGACCAGTCCAGAAAGCAAACTGAATGAAATTTCGGGCTTGCCCTTCGCATGCTTGCAAGATGCGGTTTTGTTCTTCTGAGGTGAACGGATCGATATCATCGCTTAATTTCGGTGGCTCGACCTTTCGGTAAGTCCAATCTGCAATTGGATTGGAACTTATTAAGCCCTCCTCAAGTGCATCGGTTAATGCGGCCCGTAAGACAGATTGAATATTGGCAAGGGTTTTATTCTTGCAGGCGATGTTGGAGAATTTATCCCTCAGAGAACTTCGAGAAACATCGGCCAATGAATCATTGCCGAGGATGGCAATTAAGTGGCCGTAAATTATTTTCCGATATCCATTTATTGTGCTTGACTTAATAGTCAATGATTTCTTTTCTAGCCAGATAACTAAATAGTCGCTCGCCAACATTTTGCCAGAAGTCGCTCTCGCCAATGTTGAGGCTCGTTTCGAATTCGGAAATGTCGTTGCGTAATCAAAAGTACCTTGCTCAATTGCAATCAAAACGGCGGCCCGGTGTTGGGCCGCGCGTTTCATATTAGCGGGGGTGGGCTGAAGCTTGATCCGCTCCCTGCAGCGCTCTCCCGCATAGTAGAAATCGATTTCGATCGTTGAGGCCGAAGCGGCCCGAACGCCGTCGTACTCCCGTTCTGTACCCATTCCTGATAACCCTCCGTGTCAATCAGCACCCGATCATCGGGCGCTTTCCTCCAAACGACACCTTCCTTCCAAATGCCGTCCCGGATTTTGGTTCTGATGGCAACCGGCGTATATCCGGTCTGCTCTGCAAACCTTTCGATGGTGACGAACCTATACATGGTTGCCCTCAAAATAAAAAAGGCCGCCGAAGCAGCCTCATAATTAATCAAATGCGTGTTTCCAGATGGCGCTATATCACCGCGTCAATCATTGGCGGAAGTACCGGCCCGACAAACTCCCAGCCCTTCATGCCGTAGCGGATGCCTTCCAAGTTGCTGACATCGATCAGCGCCCACTTCATCGGCGGGCCGCAGCGTGTCCAATAGCGATTGCCGGGTTTCAGCTGGTCAACGCCCAAGATGTTTTGCTGCCGAAGCTGCGCGATGTAATGGGCAACAGCTGCGGCGTCCTGCCCCTCCGGCCAGCGGACGCCGCCGAAGGTCATCTGGAGGAGGGTCTGGATATCGCGCTCAAGCTGCGCCGCGCGCGCGTTGGCGGCCAGCATCTCGTCGCGGATCTCGTTGACCAGCTGCAGATGGAAGGGCGTGGTAGGGACAGACTCAGCAACTGCGGAGCGAATGGTTTGGAGGAGGGCGTGGCGACTGCCCTGCACTGCGGCGCCGGACAGCGCGAGCCCGTGCTCGCCGGCCAGCTGGATAACACGTTGATCGGGGATCATCATCACCTCAAAACTATGGCCGTTCGGTGGCGGCCTGGGTGGACATCGCGGCGTCGATGGCCGCGCGCAGATTAATTCCATTTCGGATGCAGTAATGTTCCTCGCCAAAATCATCCCGCTCCAGCGTGCGTATGCATCCGCTATCCAGCCGAGCTGCGTCCTGCTCCAGCTCGGTGATGCGGGCGGCTTGGGCGTCGATATGGGAGATGATGGCTTGCGACATTACGAAACCATTTGCCGCAGCGCCGCGTATTGCGTCCAGCTCGTCAGCAGTCAGCATGTTCGCTCTCCTGCCGCGGGTAGCTGTCGCTCCACCAAGTGCGCCCGCCCGCCAGCCTCAGTTGAAACTGAACGGTGTCGCTGTCCACAGCCTCGGTGTAGATGTCGGTCAGCGGCCGACCCTTGCGGACGGCTTCAATCTTGCCTTGTCGCTTGCCAATCTTGACCTCGCGGCCGATCAGCGCCGCGCCTTGTTCAACTGCGGTTTTCATTTGGCTCCTTTCTGCTGGCACCACTGCTGAATGCTGGGGCCATAGTAGAAAACGAAGTCGCCAACGCCGGCAGAGCCGAGCAGCGTGAGGACGACGAGGACGGCTCCGATAAACGCGAGGACGTCTTTCATTCATTTCCTTCCATGCCCGCCTTGCAGACCGGGCAATACCAAGTTCCCAGGCCCGGCGCGTCAGGGTCCGGGATGAAGTTGTCCGGCGGCTCGCCGACAAAGACGGTGCCGCCCACCGGCTGAGTGTGGACGTGCGGGGCGTGGCCGTAGTACGGACACAAGACGTCGCCATCAAGCCCGGTGCAGTGCTCGCACGCCATCACTCGCCCCCTTTCTCTCGCAGCAATGCGCCGGTCAGCGCCTCAAGCACCGCCTCTTCAGCGCTCTTGTCCGTAGAGCAATGCCACCAGCCGTCATAAGCCATCCGGCCGCACGGAGCGAACACTTGGATGTACCAGTCGTCGCCCTCAAAATCCCGTGATACAAGGATCTCGTGGTCCCGATAGAGGCAGGAGACTTCATGCTCATCAACGGCCGTCATCTCGATCAGCCGCGCCTGCAACTCCTGCTTCGCGCGGCTTTGGTCAGTGGTTTGCATCACTCCCCCCTCTCGCTTCTGCGCTCGCAAACCCCGCGTGCCACCATTCGGCAGTGACGCCGCTGGACCACGGGCAGTCGCAGATGCTTCCACCTCTGAGCGCGTGCCGCCGGCCGGCAGCAACGATTTTGGATTGCATCGAGTCGTGGCCGGTGTCGAACTCAACCGGTGGAAGCCGCGTCACGACCTTATCACCGAGTTTGATCTTCATGCCTCGCCGCCTTCCTGCGGTCCGGCCGCCAGCGAATCGTCGGCCATCTCAAACACGCCAAAGCCTTCTGCCTGGAGCGTGGATAGCAGCGAAAGCCCGCGATCTATGAGATCGCCACCCGCAGAGACTTTGGCTGTCGCGCGGCCCAGCCTCCACGCCGCGACGTTGTGCGGCTGATCCGTATACGTGTAGGCGCGCTTTTCCTGCGGGCCGTCATACGCCTTGCCGAAAATCCCGAGCTTGCGGACTTGTATCGCGCCACCAGCAACCGGCGCGGCGTAGAGCTGCATCCCTTCCCGCAACAGCAGGCGCTGCGCCGGTGTGCAGGCGATGGCCACTTCTTCGTCGCTGACCTCGGCAATGTGGCAGGCTGGTTCGGCCGGAGCCGGCAATCCTGGGATGCCCATCTCGCCGCCGGCGCGGATCGCGGCCAGCAGATCAGCCGACAATTCTTTGCGCCCGGCCTTGGCCGCCTGCGCCGACAAGAACTCAATGAACATGACACCGCGGCCGCTGCCCGGCGCGGGCGGCTCGTCCTGAACCTGTAATGAATCCTTACCGGTTGCCTGCGGCGCGGCCGCGAGCATGGCGGCGTTATATCGACGTGAGATCAGACGGGCGCAGCGCTGTGCCGTTTCGATACCATGTGGCGTTTCGCCGATGCGAAACTTCAGAATGGTGTTGATCAGCCACGACTCATCCGGCCAACCATCCGGAACGGCCGGATAGTTGGGCGCCGGCTGGGCGCTGGTGGCTGCGGCCTCGGCGGTTGCGATGGCAGAGCGAACCTTGGCCACATACTCGGCCGGCAGAAGCGGCAGCATGTCGTCTGCCAGTATCGAGCGCGCTACATCGAGCAGCTGCTTTTCCAGATCAGTCATGTTTCGGCTCCTTGCTGGCCAGCACAGCGTCAATCCGGTCCCATAGCTGCTTGTCGTACTCGCTGCACGACTCGCGGCCCGAACCGAGCCAGGTTTGCCAGATTTCCAGCAGCGCGAAGGCATCAGGCGACACGGGCGGAGCGGTGTAGAGCGGTTCGGCCCACTCATTGCCATCAGCCAGTTCCACCTCGCCTTCGAGATCGTGCAGGCTGTGAGTCAAGCTGTGCCGCCAGGCAACCGGCTCGCCGGCCGGCTTCTCTCGGGCGGCCTCTGCCAGGTCATCGCACAGCATCAGCAGATGCGGGCCGGTCAATGCGGCATCGGCGCGGCAGATGCCGGCTTTAATCGCTGCGTTGCGGATGGCCTTGGCCAGAACGGAGAGTTCGTGTTTGGCGGTTTGCAACTCCTCCGCGAGGTGGTCAGCATCATGCAACGGTTGGCGATAGCCATCGATCAGCGCCTTGACCACGTCATCGATGTCGCGCGTATGAAAAACGCGGAAGGACTCGCCCCTGTGGTTCCGAAGCCTCCCCGCGTAGTAGGGGACGTCTTCAAACGTGGTGTTCTTCGGCGTGGCGTTAGCGTGGGTGAAACGTTCCAGAGCAGGCATTGGCGGGGCAATTTTGACCTGCTCCAGGCCGTCTGCCACGTCTAAGCGTTTGCCGTCGGCAGGGCCGCCGATGAAGAGAGATTTCATGGTGTAGTTCCTATGGCGTTACCGTCGCTCTGCGGGATGGTCATGGGAGGAGTGGGACAGCTCTGCGAGCGCCGCATCACGGTCAGCAACAGCGGCCATTCGAGCGAACTCGCGCGCCAGGTCGCCCGGCGTGTAGTTGTCCAGCGCCGGGATGACGCGCGCCAGCTTGCGGTCGAAATAGCCGGTGTCTACGCCGTAGGGGCCGCGGCCGCGCGGTGTCTCGGCGCGCGTCAACTCCTTCTCCAGCGCGTTGATCAGTTCGTCGGTCAGCTCGCCGGCTCGGTCGGCTGCGATGACGGCGCGCGCGGCGTCGATCAGGTTCTGTTGCATATCACGCCTCCACTTTCTTGAACGAAATTCGCCACACATACGGGTTTGCATCCCAGCTGCCAGCGCCGTAGAGCTTCTCCCATAACTGCTCGAACCACCCACGGGCAGTACCGTTGGGGTGATCTACCGGGCCGCCCTCTGCCACAGCATCCGCCTCGCTGATGTCCTGCAACCGCTCAACACGGACGTCGGTTATCTCCAGCATCAAGCGGCAGGCAGCCCGCGGCATGTGGATCGATGGATGCCACAGCGAACGGGGCTCGCCGCCACCATCGTCGTCGTCTGACCATTCATTCGGGCCATCAGCGGCATAGATGACGTGGCCGGAGTAGTAGCCATTGCCGAATGGCATCTCGCTGATTGCCGTGGCCGGCCGGTTTGGGGTCCACTTAACCCTATTGCCGTGCCTGTCCCACGAGTGGCTGATGACGCCCCACGTCTCCCGCACCCAAAGCCGGTCGCCGGGCTGGCCGTAGGGGCATTCAGTGTCGATGAACCCGTGTTGCCACGCTCCGTCCACTTGCTGGCTCAGCGTAAAGCCGTCGATCCATGCGCCCAGCTCGCGCAGTCGCTCTTCAGTCACGTCGGGTTGCGGCTTGATGATCCGCCGCGTCTGGGTCTTTGCATCCGCCAGGACTTTTCGAACCATGGCGCCGGTGTACAGCATCGGGCGTTCTTTCATGCTCACTCCCAATAAGTAAGGGCCGCGTGAGCGACCCGTTATTCGATTTCCCACCGCAGCTTTTCTTGGGTGGGGTGCGTGTCTACGCGCGGCCGCGATGGGCAGTTCCATGAGCCGCCGCCGGCCTGGCCAATCAGGCGCCAGCCAACTGCGCGAAGAGAGCCGCCGCCCTCGGCCGGTAGCGTGTAGGTGATCAAGCGTCGATAGCCCATCGCCCTGGCGGCACGCCACGCTGCCCCGTACAACATCGAGCAGGCATTGCGCGCGCCATCGGTGCAGCAGCGGTTGACCTCCAATGTCCAGCCATCATCGAGGGCGCGCGCAACTGGCCGGCCGACGATGGCCACGCCGCGCACTCCATCGCTATCGCTCACCGCAACGGCGAACTTAGCGCCGGCCACCGGTTTGTGATGGCGGTGCTGCTGACGAACGAACTCGTTCGCCTCGCTGATGGATACCGGTGTGATGTTCAGAGACATGCGACCCACCTCAAGATTGGCCGGCCATCTTTGCGATAGACGGTGTGGCCCCAGCAGCCGGTCATGACGGTTCAGGGCCTGCGCTTTCGCCACCGTCGAACATGTCCTTCGTGGCGGCATTCCTGGAGGCGTAGGCGACGCCGTCAACGGTTAAGCCATGCTCTTCCAAGAACTCGGGCCAGTCCTCGGATAACGACTCTTTGTGTCCGGCGTCGTCCCATGGCCACGGCACAACCTCTGCTGTTATGCATTCGATTGGCGGATACATCCGCCGATCTTCTGGCGGCTTGCTATCCATGATTTTCTGAATAGCGGGTAGTGTCGTTTTGTTGTGATGCTCGGCCACAAAAACGGCGGCGGCGTGACTGGGCGCTGCATACAGGTCGTCCGGGCCTGGGATGTGAATGGCCCACTTTGTTTCGCTAGTGCCAGCCGTGCTTTCTACTTTTTCCGCCAATAGGTTCAGTGGGTTCATGGTTAAAACTCCGTCGATGCGAACAGGTCCGGGACTTCCTCGCCGTTGTCCACGATCTGCTGCAAACGCTCGCGGAAACTGATGGTCTGGCCACTACGGCTGCTTTCGATGTAGAAGCGAAGGCTATCTAACTCACTGCTATCCATCTCTTCCGCGTCCTGCCAGTCCTTCGGGTCAGCCGAGATGCTTTTGTAGAACGTGATGGCCTCTTCCTTGCTGCGCGCCACCACACAATCGCAGTCGTTCATTACGTAGATCTGGATGCCGTTGATGCTGTTGTTCATGGCCTGCTCCTCGCGGGCGTTAAAAAGCCCACTTGCGTGGGCTTCGTTCAGGCCGGCCAGGGCGGCGCCGGTGTCGGGTGCTTCGTGCAGGTGTTGCGGGTTCATTCTTCTTCCTTTTGCGCTTTGGGCACCCAAGCATTAGCTGTATCGGACCAAATGCAGTGCTTGGTGAGGTTGTTCCAGAAGTGATGGCGCCCTTGATGGGCCCAAAGTTCTGGCGTGGTGTTCATCAGAAACCGGCGGATGATCTCGCGACCGATTTCCTCGACGAGCTCGCCTGCATCGCGGTCCTCAATGTCCACCGGGTTAGCCTGGGCGATGTGCCACAGCTCGGCCAAGTGGGTGTCAGTAAGGTCGCGCAGCCGGTCAGTGTCGATTTCAATAGCAACCGTTGTTTTCATACGAACCTCGGGATGATCTTCATCTCGTCTCCGAGATGAACTTGATATACCGTCGCTTCAAAGCCCTTCTCAGCCAATCGGCGCACATAATCACCGGCTTTCCTAGTGTTGTTCCCGCCGATGAATAGGGCCTCGCTCAGCCCTGGGCGCAGCTTTGTAATCACTGTCGCTTTTGTCGTTCCCGGCCTGCCGCCAAACCCTGCAAAGAACTGGTCGCCAACCTTGATGATTAACGCGGATGTGCAGTTCGTATTCATGCGCTCATCTCCAAAAGCAAAGCCGCCCAAGTTGGCGGCATATAGGGAAAGGCAGTTACGCGGCTTTCTGTTCTACCGCCGGCGAGATGCACTCGGCCAGCGCCGCGCGCTCCGCCGGGTTGAGTTCCAGCGCCAGGCGCAAGCCGCGGTTCAGGTTCCGGGCCTGGGCCAGTTGGCTCTGCAGCGCCTGCATGTGGGCCATCTCGTTGACGAGTTCCGCCAGCGTCAGCTCCAGCCAGTCAAAGAACGGGATACCGGCCGAAGGGGAGAAGCCCAAGGCCGCGGCGTTGCATTCCAGCTGTGCCAGTCGGTCTACCTGTTCCTGGCAAAGTTGCAGCGCCTCTTCTGCTAGGCCGGCCTGCTTGTCCCGCTCTTGCTCGGCGATGGCCAGCCGCTGATTCAAGTCGTCCACCTCGCGCGCCAGCTGCTGTTCTCGGCCGCGCACTGCCGTCAACTGCTCGGCTGCGGTGTCAGTCTCTGGCGCCGGCGCTGCCGTGGGGTAAATATGGTCGGTCGGCCGGTAGTGGGTTTCATTGCCGACCTTGACCGGGCTGACGGTCCCGGCGGCGGTCAGCTCGCGTACCTGGCGGCGGGCCTCGCTGCGTTCGATGCCCATGGCGTCGGCCAGCGCCTGCATGGAGATCGGCGCAGAGATGGCTTTCATCACGTCGATGATGGAGAGCGAGCTCATGCGGCTTGCTCCTGCAGCTCTTGATTGGCCGCTTCCGCGCGGGTCTTTGCCGCCTTGCGCAGGCTCTTGAACAGGTCGGGGTGCTCGGCTTTCAGCAGCGCGATGACTTCCAGATCTGCGCGCGTCACCGCGGTGAGATCGACCTGCTCAATGTGGACCAGGCGCACCAGCTCGCGCACCGGCTTGGGCATGTTGCGGCCGCTCTCGTAGCGGCTGCCGCCGGATTGGGTAACGCCGACGCGGCTCCAGAACTCTTGCTGGTTCAGACCGAGCTTGCGGCGGATCTCGCGGGGCTGTTTGATGATGGCGAAAGACGACATGGCCACTCCTTATTTCTGTTGGCTGGGGGGCTGTTGGTTGATGGGCGCTCCGGGGTTCATCCGGCGCCAGGCTTGCACGTCCGCTTCTTCCATTTGGGCTTGCTCCAATGACAAGGCCCGCGCTTGGCGGGCCAGTTTGTTCAGTGCCGCGCGAATCCACATCCGGCGGCGGTGGGCTGCAATCGACATCAGGCCGCGGCTCTCATCGGTTCGGGCAGGTAGTCGCCGCGGTTGAAGCGCTCAATCACCGGCAGCAACTGCCGGCGCAGACTCCGCAGAGCCTGGAGGGTTTCGGGAATAGGCGTGGTGCTGTCGTGCAGCATCGCGTGCGCGGCCATGCCGAGAGTGATCACCTGTTCGCGCGCTTCGCGGTTGCCCAGGTCGTGCCGCTGCATCGCTGCGGCCATGCTGGCGCCGTTGATCACCTTGACCACGGCGTCACGCGCCCAGGCCGGAGCGTCGTACCACTCCGGCGCGACGTCGTGCTCGAACTGTTCTCGGCTTTGCTGCTGCATGACGTCCATCAGCTTGGCCGGCACGAAGGGCAAGGCGTTGATCAGCGCCAGCACCATGCCGCGGAGGATGCGGTACTGATTGGCGCGCATCACCGGCTGCATGCCGTCGTTGCTGAGGTCGAACAGCGCGCAGCGGGCGCCGCGCGCCAGCTTGTCGAGGTCCGGTCGGCTGAGGTTGTGGGCGGTGTAGTAGGCGATTCGATACCAACTGCTCAGGCAGCGGAACGCGAAGCTGTCCCAGCGTTGGGTCAGCTGGTCCAGCGCTGCCAGCATGCCGATGCTGTGGGTCTCGATCTGCTCCCGGGTCATCATCAGCCCAGACTGCCGGCCGGGTGTCATGGTGTTGACCTGTGCGATGACGCGCGCGACCGTGTTCGAAGTGCAGTTGTCCGTCAGCCGGGCCGCGCGCTCGGCTGCTTTGCGCGGGTTGTATTTGCCGGCCATCACGCAGCGTTCCGCAGCAGGTCGATCACGTTATTGCGACTGGAGGGCCGCAACTTGGCAATCGAAAGTGCATGGGTCAGCTCGTCGCATTCCCGGTCGCGGGCCTCCAGTTGCTGGTCGCGCAGCTCGACATCCTGTTCAAGGATGCCGATGCGCTTCTGCAACTCGGAAACTTCGGCCGCCAGGCGCTCGCTGTTCGCCCGCTCCATTTCGAAGTCAGCCGCAACTGCAGCCACCTGGGCTTGGGCGAGTGCCAGCTCGCGCTGGATCTGGGCGTGGGCGGCGAAGTGCCGCGCGGCGTTTTCGCTTGCGGTCGCGATGCCGCGCGTCAGCTTTTCGTTGTCCCGTTTTAAGTCCCGGTATGCGGTTTGCAGCCGCTCGATATAGCCGGCATCGCTTCCGGTTTGGCCGGCGGGTTCCGGCCAATTGACGAGAGCTAAAGTCATTGTCTTACTTTCCCGCCGCTTCCGCGACGAACTGAAATATGAGGAGGAGGGACACGACGCTTGCACCACCGGCGACGGCACCCGCGCCAAAAACTACCCCATCCCGAAACAGCATCAGGATGGGGCGCAGTGAGTTAGGTAAGCGGCGGATCATGCGGCGGCCTTCTCGGTTGCGATCAGGACATCACGGTTGCCGCTGGCGTCCATCGGGCTGACCACACCGACGGATTCAAAATGCTCCAGCAGCCGCGCGGCGCGGTTGTAGCCGATCTGCAGATTGCGCTGCAGGTGGCTGATGCTGGCCTTGCCGGTCATTGTGACGATGCGCAGGGCCTCACTGACCAGCGCGTCACCACCGTCATAGGACACGGGCTCTTGCTCGATCTGCCGCGGGTTCTTCTCGTCTTCGTCCGGCACTTTAATGCCGCCGAAGCACTCGCCCGTGCGATAGACCAGTTCGCGGATGTCGCCGGTCATGATCGTCATGCTGGCGTCGCGGTGATCCTCGACAGTTTCGGCGCCTTGTTCAGCGATGCGCAGTTGCACCGCCTCGCCCCAGGCCAGCTTGCTGAACTGGAACTGCGCGCTGATGACGAAGGAGATCCGGCTGTCCCACGTCAGGCCCAGCTTGTTCACGACGCGGCCAGGGCAGAGCAGGTTGATGATGTCCGGCTCAACCATGGTGAGGTTGGCGATGCGGATCGCGCCAGCGTCGTCGCCGGTCTTGATGATCTCGCCTTGGTCGTCGATGGTGAAATCTTCGAACGGTGGATAGCCATCTTTAACCCAGCTCGTCATCTCGTCCGCCGCGCTCTGTTCGACCTTCAGGCCCAGGAAGCTGATGCCGTTGCCGGAGTTTAAGAACAGATTTTTGGTCAGGGCTCCGGTCAGTTCGTCCAGCTTGCTGGCGCTGGTGGAGTCCACCACGAGCAGCCGCTGGCGGAGGTCGAAGTACCCGCGCAACAGCGATTGCTTGGGCAAGGCGGTCGGCAGTACAGATTCAATGACTTGATCCCGCAACTCGCGGCGCCACTTCTTCCCGACCTTGCGCTGCTCCCTCTCTTCGACTTCGGCCACCTTCGCCGCGACCAGTTGATCCAGTGCCGCCTTGGGGATCTGCTTCTCGTCGGTGCGCAGGGCGAAAAATACGCACTGGTTGGCCGCATAGGTCAGCTCGTCGTCAGGCTGCAACGTGAGCGGATTCACAAAGCCGGTGCTGGTGAGTTGCAGCGCGCTGGGCGGCGCGAACTTCAGGAAGCCCAGACTCTCCTCAATGTCCAGGCGGACGATGGAGCGGCCGCCCAGGATGTGGAAGAGCGAGAGGTTTTTGTAAAAGGCCAATGACATGGCTTGTCTCCTATGCGCCGGCGATGCGCGTCAGCTGGTGCCGCTGGAGGATGCTGATCAGCATTTCCTGGCCGTGCTGCTGGTAACGCTGCGCCAGGTCGCTGATGAACTGTTCATCCCACGGCCGGCCGGCGGCGTTGGCCACCGCGCTGGCCAGCAGCTGCCGGAACTGGTCGGCGGTGTAGAGTTGGTGAATGGGGCTACTGAGAGAAGGGCGGGCCATGGTCAGGCTCCCAGCTCGGCGCGCCGCGCCGCATAGAGCCGGCTTACTTCGTCCAGCTGTACGCCATCTGCAAGGCTACTTGCGTCAGCCGCCATCACATCGAGGGTGTCGAGATCATTGCAGCTGGCCAGCTTGTTTTTGAACCCATCGAGATCAAAGCCGCTGGCGCTACTGGTGGCCGGCGCCGCCTGGGCGCGCAATTCATCGACGCGTTGCTGGTAGCGCTGCGCGGCGACGGCGTAGTCCTGCTCGCTCAGTTGGCCGGCCATCTCCTTCGCGGCCTGCATCTGCGCCCGGCCGCCGGCGGTGCTGATGGCAAGCAAAACGTCATCCAGGCTCGGGGCGGGCAGGGCTGCCGGTGCAGGCTTGGATGCCAGGCGCTGCTTGAGCTGATCCGCGCGGGTGCGTGGCGCTTCCTTCGTGGCTTCTGCGCGCGGAGTGATGTCGCGCTCCGCCGGCGCGGAAGGCTCAAGCTCGTCCGGGGTGTAAACGCCAAGTAGCACATCAGGGGCATGCAGGCGAGCCCAACGTTTTTCGCCGAGGTAAGCCAACTGCTGTTTCGGGTCGTCCGCCCAAAGCGTTGAGTTACGGGTTCGCGCCTGGGCCAGCAGCAATTCAAGAACGCGCGGCTCTGCCTCGCCCTTGATAGTTGCCGAGATCCGAACTCCAAGGCCTTCCTCATCTGCCATCTTCCAGCCGGGGACGCGATACTCGCCTTTCTCCCCTTTGCGGATGTCGAATTTGCCGATGACCTTTTCCCAGTTGCCAAACCACTCAACGTTCAGCCGGTCTTTGGTTGCCCCACTGGTATTGACGACCGCCGCCACCAGCTGGGCCTCGTAGCCCAATACGCCGTTAACCAGGTGGGTTTTTTGGGCAACGGCAAACGGGTTCATTCGCCATTGCATTGCCTGCATTACAACTGCCAGACAGTCGCCAGAGTTACCGCGCAAGTGCTGGGGGATGGTGGCTTTGCCGCTGGCCATGATTTCAGCCAGGCGCATCATGCGGTCAAGGCTGCCATCATCCAAAACCAATGCGGAGGTGGACGTCTGGTGACCGTGGAATGCCGGCACTTCGGCAATGCTTTCGTGTTCAATCAGGGCGCTCATGCTGCCTGCTCCTTGGCCTTCTTGTAGCGGAAATCCATGTAGGTAACGCCGTCAACGGTGTAAGAGCCGCGGGAGATGGCTTTGCGGGTGAACTGCGACCCGTCAGAAAGCTTGCCAATCGCGGCGTTGCCCATGAGATGGAGGAGGTGGTTCTTGGCGCCGGTGGCCACGCCCTCATAGTGCTTGGCCTGCTCTTTGGCTTCAGCCATGACCTGCTGCCAGTGCAGCGCGCCGTCTGGCAGAACGATCTCGCTGCCGTCGGTGCCGGGGTAGAGCTTGGCCAGCAGGTCGGGCGTAGAGGCGTGGTCATAGTCCATCGCCGGCGCGCGGCCGCTTTTCACCTGCTCCCAGAACTCGGCCTCTTGCTCAATCATCGCGGCTATCAGCTCGTCATCCCGCCGGATGGGGTAGATGCGAAACTCCGGCCCGGACAACAGGACAGCCAAATCGATCTGCTCGGCGTCTGTCACTGCCAGGTAATGCTGGCATTGCGCCATGTAGGTGATCGGCACCTCGTCGGAGCCATCCGGACCCCAGGCCGATTTGTCGATAAATCGACCGAGCGCGGTCTTGCATTCCAGCAGGTGGCGAGTGCGGATCTCGCCGCGGTGCTGCGGGCGCTTGTCTCCTTCCCATACCAGACGGTCGAGATTGCCCAGCATGAAGTCATGCTTTGGATGGCGCAGCATGGTGTTGCAGCGCTCCACCTTCCGGCCCGTGCGGCGGCTGTACTCTTGCGCTACCACGTCTTCCAGCACATTGCCGAAATGGACTGCCTCTTTGGCGCCGATGTCGTCCGGCTCCAGCTCGTTGCGCTTCTCCAAGTACAGCTGCAGGGGAGTCTTGTAGGGGTTCACGCCCAGCACCGTCCCGGCGTCGCTGCCGCCGATTCCGGTGTTGCGCAGCGCAAGCCATTCATCGCGGGATATTGCGGTCAATGCTATGCCTCCTCGCCCAGAGGGCGTAAAAAAGGCCGCTTAGGCGGCCTTGTCGGTGATCGGATCGTTGCCGGCGAGCTCGCGGGCGATGCGGCGTTCCCAGGCGTCGTCGCGCCGGCGGCGCAGTTCGGGGGATTCAGGCGCGCTGCGAACTTTCGGCACCAGTTCGTTGGACCGCGCCTGACGGGCAACCATCAGGTAGTCGCGCAGCTTGGTGTTGTGGCTGATCATTTGGCGTTTCGAGCCTCTGCAATTTCGGCCTTAGCCGTCTCGAAGGCCTCCCGTTCGCCACCGTAGTCAACGCAGTCGTTGCAGGGGGGCGAGAGGTGGCAAGAGCAATTCGCTTCAGGAGGCTCGGCGATGCGCTCCACCATAAGCTCAAGCGCCCCCAGAATATTGTCGCGCTGAGAGATCAGCTTGCTGACTGCCTCGTCATTGGAGGTCATCTTGCTTGCGACCTCGTCGAGTGTAGACTCTTCCGGATTAGCTCCAATCGCCTCGCGGATCGCGCGCAGTTCGGCCCAAGCTTGATCGCGCTGCTCAGCCATAATTGCCAAAGCGTCGTTCGCCTTTGCAAGATGGGACTGCAGTTCATCGCGCTGTTTGCGTGCGATATTCAGTTCGGAGAACTTCTGGCCGAGGTTAGGATTACCAGGCGCACCACCCTGTGCATAGGGTTCCAGCGTGGCAGTGTCCCAGCCGGCCAAGGCATTTACGCAGATCTTCGCCCGGTAGTAGTCATCAACTGACAATCTGACGATTAGCTCGCTGTCCGGGTGCGGTGTGGACGGCTCACAAAGATCAATGAAAGGCGGCCATGGCTCTTTAGTGTGCGTCATCACGCCGCATCCTCAGCCCGTTGCCAGTTCGCCGGCGCGCTGCCGTCGTCCTCACGCAGCGAAGCAGCGTCCGGCGCCGACATGCTGCGCGCCGCGGCACCGGCCCAAGCCAGGGCCAGCTCGTGCCGGCGCGCAATCGTGCGTTCCATGCTGCGGCTCAGCGCCACGCGCAGCAGCTCGCCGAGGAGGTCCGCCTCCTCCCAGTCCAGCTTGCTGATAGAGCGCGACATCGTGCCGCCACCCTCCCACGGCGCGGTAATGTCCAGCAGCAGGCCGCCGCCGGCGTGGCGAATGGTCGCAGAGGGGCGGGGCTCCATGCCTTCAAAATGCCCGTTGATGCGTTCGGCGAATGCCGCGATCAGGCCGGCGGCGTGGATCAGCGCCGGGTCGCCAGCGATGTGTTCGAGTTTCATTTGGGGATCACCATGGAGAGAAGAACAATGGCCGCGAAGAGGGCGGCCATGCGGTAGGTAAAGAGTGCTGCTGCGCGAATCATTGCCGGCCTGCCGCCGGCCGCCAGCCGGAAATCAGGAAGCCAGGGTTCAGCCGCGCGGCGGTGGCCAGGGCCGCGTCCAGGTCGCGCTGGACAACGTCTTGAGTCCGGCGGATGCGAGTCCGGGGTTGCTGCAGCTCGATCACGTAGGCGCCCATGCGCGCCGCCGGCAGTTCGGTGTTGCTGGCCACCACCCGCGGCGCCATGTCTACTTTCAGTGCATGCATACAACCTCCTCGGGAATAAAAAAGCCCAGCGCGGAGGCTGGGCAACGGGGTGTTAGGTGGGGCCACGCTGGCCCCTGAAGCCGTTCTTGTGCAGGCCGCTCTCGCCTGTGTGCCGTGGCACACCAAAGCACCCCAGCTAAGGGCGGAGGCGCTTTGGTATGCCTGCCGGTGGTCGTAAAAAAACCCGCTTAGCGGGCCGTGGGTTGACTACCTTTTCTTCAGTCCAGGCGCTCCGCCTTGGACGAATGTTGCTTTCTCAACGTAGATCGGTGCCGTGCGTTTCGACCGCCGCGAGTACAGGCTTTCGCCATGAGCGAGGCTCTTGTGTTCTAGCAGCGTGCCGCCAGGTACTTTCTCACCACAAAGTGGACAGAACAGCGGTTTTGGTTTTGGGTGGATCGCGATTGGAAATGAATGCTTTTTTGCAGTCTTCTTCTTTGGTGGGACGCTCTTCTCCAGGGGTTTTGCTGCCTTTGAACCCTTATGGGCCTTTGGCCTGTCGCTTGGAAGCACCAATCCAACAACATCTCTTGGACGCCTGGCCACTGGTTCAGCAACCACTCCTGCAGGCTTGATGATCCCTGCCTTGATGTACTCATCCCGCAACGACATGATTTCCACCTCTTCAAGAGAATGACATGTAACTATGTCGCATCCCCGAAGAGATGGAAACCGTATCCATACTTACTACCGGCCTCTTCGAGAAGCGGCCATCAAAGATCTTCCACCAATCAGCGCCGCGCCCAGTGGCGACCACGAGGACGGCGGCTCGACATCATCCGTCCTTATCTGATCCCCGCGTCCGCGCTATCACGCTTCATCCGCTGAACCGACCCTTGCTGTTCACCTGCGCTTCGCTCTTCGCAACCGCTTAGGCTTTCCGGTGTCGGTGTAGGACAGGCTCTTGGCCTGCTGGCTGCCCGGTGTTCTGGGCTGGTGAGTGAAATGTAAACCTTGGTTCGCATTTATGTCAACCAAGGGTTCCAAAAATTGTTAACTACAGTTCGCATTTATGCAACACCAACTTTGGGGATAAAATGACAATGTCAAAATACGGAGCTCGCCATGAAGTACCTCGACAACCAAGGGCAACCAATCGCCGCCCTCCAGTCAAAGGACCGGATCAAGAGAGACGTCTCAGAATTCGTTGGCATCTGTAAGGGGGTCATCGCTGACGGCCTTGTTGTTGCCGAGGAGGTGGAGTTCATCGCGAACTGGCTTCACACCCATCAAGAAGCAATGGACCAATGGCCGCTGAATGTTGTTGTTGAGCGATTGCCAGAAATCATGGCCGATGGCGTGGTGGACCCAGATGAGCAACTGGAATTGATCCGCCTCATTTCAGGCATTACCGGAGGCAATCCTGCCGGCGACGTAGCCTCTCTCTCGACTGAGCTCCCGTTCTCTAGCCCTCTGCCGGAGCTCACCATTGATGGTTGTAAGTTCTGCGTAACTGGGACGTTTGAATTCGGCACAAGGAAGAAGGTGCAGGATGCGATAGAGAGCAAAGGCGGCGTGGTGCTGTCTGGCGTCAAAGCCGATCTGGATTTTCTAGTGATCGGCACCATTGGCAGCCGAGACTGGAAGCACAGCACGTTCGGAAACAAGATCGAAAAGGCGGTGGAGTACCAAACTAAGGGCCGTCAAATCCACATCATTCCCGAGTCCCACTGGGTGAGATATGTCGCATAGAACACTTTCATTGATCGCGGCCTTTGCCGCCATCGTCGCCGCGGCGCCGGCCCACGCGATTTTCAAATGCGTGGGAGCGGACGGGAAGGTGACTTACTCGGACGTGGCCTGTAGTGGATCGGTGCGGCACCACACGCTGGACAGCGGCTACATGGAATACGACAGCCGCGACATCCAGCGGCAGGAACGGCTACGGCAGAACCGCGAAGCGCGGAAAGAGAACGACCGCCTACGGCAGCAGGCCAGAAACGAGTACCGCAACGCGATAGAGGATGCCGACAAGAAGGATCACCAGCGCAAGTGCAAGTTCTACAAGAGCTGGCGCGATGACAATGCCGAGGAGCGTAGCCAGGGTTACAACGGCGCAAAGGACCGTGACCTCAAGTGGCAGGAACGCTACGTCCAAAACGGCATGAAGGACAACAACTGCAAAGAGTTTGAGTGAACTGGAGGATGCTATGGCGGATTTCGAAAACGTAAAGGTGCAAGCGGCATTGTTGGGTAGTGTTATCGGTGAGCTTCGTGATGAAGTGACGCAACTGCTTAATGATGACCAAGCAGGAATACCCCGTGCTCGCAAGGAGACACTAGAAACATTGATGCAGCAAATTGCTCGTTATCAAGATGATTTGGATGGGGCTATTGGCAACCATATGGGGGAGTGATCATGGAAGAGGAGCAGGACACAATCCAAGTTAGAAGCGACTTCGATAAACTCTTGTTGGCATCTTCAGCATTCGTAATGAATGTGATCACCCAGACGGATGTTTTGTATGGAATGACTCAGAGAGGCGACATCCCCGAGGAGGTGAGGGCGGAGTTAGGCTCCGTCATCAATGGGCTAATGAATGGAGCCGAGCTGTTCTCCAATGATCTTGTCCGGAGGCGAAATGGAGAGCTCTAACGTGTCTGATTTCCAAACTCGAAAATGTGAGTTGATCTCAAAAGTTGGTCAACTTGCAGGTGGGGGCGGCCCCCCTCATAATGGAGACATGGATGCCCGCGTATCGAAGCTCGAAACCCTTACTGAAACCACCCGTGACCGTCTCGCTGGGGTTGAGTCGCGTCTTACGGTGAGAGAGCGCATCATGGCCACCAAGGAAGATTTGACTGGCGAGATTTGATCTCTGCGCGCTGACTTGCACAAGGAAATTAACGCCCAGACCGGGAAGCTGGTGACGTTCGTTTGTGGCTTTGGGTCGGCTCTGGTGGCGGCCGTTTACTTCATAGCGAATCACTCTTGATCTTAGAATCGCCTCCTCTATACTTAGGACAGGCAGGGCAAAATCTCCCCAAATAGAACCCACCCGGCCAGGCAGCCCGCGCAAGCGGGCTTTTTATTTGTCATTCAGTAACGTCACGAGACAGGGTATTTTTGCTCCATCGAATAACCTACCTTGAACAATGAGGAGGCCATTTAATGCAGATAACCCTGTCGAATCTCCCCGAAGCCATCGAGCTGTTCCGCAACCGTGCCGGCGCCGCCGTCCACGACACTGCGGTGCTTCGCCGGCTGTTGATCCGAGTCAAAACCAAGGATGACCTCGCCGCCGCCCTGTCCCTCGTGCGGGTGACTACCGGCGGCGCGCCGCTGATCCTTGTGGCGTTTTTCGGGGATGACGGCTTCGATGAGGGCATGCACATCAATCTGGGCTGGCCGGCTTCTTGGCTGGAGCAATACGCGGCCGCGCGCTATGACACAGTCGACCCCGTCGCCCTCGGCCCCTCAGGCATTGTTTTCCCTTGGTCGCCCTTGCTGCTGGGCATGAGGCCCAAGACGCAGTTGGAAGAGCGCTTCCACCGCGGCGTGGTCGCCAGTGGCCTGACGCATGGTCTCTCGTACAAAGCGGCATGGCCAGACTGCCGGCTGATTCTGTCCCTGATCGGCGAGGATGTGGAGACTCAGCGCCCAGCGCGCGAGCTGCTGGAAATCCTAATGCCCGATTTTGCGGATGTTGCCTATAGAGTTTTTGCTTCAAACAGATTACTAGCAAAAATGACAGTCAATCAGAGAATGATAATAAACCTGATACTGAACCAGGGCTTAACACAGCGGCAGGCCGCATTACAATTGAACATGTCTCTTAATGGGCTGAGATACAGCCTTGACCAGCTGAAAGCCGAGTACGGCTGTACCACGATGGAGCAGTTGATGTTCAAGTTGGGAGCGGGAGAAAACTCATAGCTTGTTAAGTTTTTCTAAACTCGCCATCAGTACAGAATATTTCTGTTAACTAGAATTTTACACAGTGACTCTGAACGATGTCAGATGGGACAATATTTGCATTCAAGATCAGTATGACCCTCACATGTCAGAACTGACACATGACAGATAGGCCCTTAGCTCGACGACGAAACGGAGTAAGAAATGCACTGCGGTAACACCGAAGTACCCCTTGACCCTGGCGCCACGTGTACACACACAGCTTCTTGTCATCATTTCAGGCCGCGGACTCAAACAGGCGGCGCCGATGATCTGGTCAGTTTTTTCTATCTGGCAGTTCGACGGGATGGGAAAAAAATCATGAACTACGGGGGCGATGTAGCAGGGATGTTGGCTGCTGCACGGGAGATTTTGAAGGGGATTGAGCTACGGTAAAGCGAAAAAAGCGACTGGCATCAGTCGCTTTTTTTATTGAAGATTTCATCCTTGTTGTCGGCCAGCAGTTTGATCAGCTCCAGCACTTCATCATGGCCACGGGCTTTGACCTGACGAACAAGGTCTTCCATTGTCTCGGCCACAACGTAGTTGCCGTTGTTGGCGTCGGGCTCCATCTCTCCCTTTCCAGAAGCCAGCCAATCAGAACTTACCTGCAGCGCCTTTGCGGCTTTGTATAGGTTCTCTCCATCAATCCCCGCGTTGGGGTTGTTCATCCATTTGTAAGCAGCATTTCGCGACACTCCAACTTGGCCTGCAAGCCAGTTTGGAGTCTTCTTTGCTCCGCTCCGAGCAGTCAACGCATCAAGCGCTCTGCGGATTCGCGCACCGAGTGTGTGTTCCATGGTAACCAAGGTTAGCGCATCGAGTGAAAACCTTGGGTTGCAACCCATGCGAACTGAAGTTACCATTCTATTCATGAAGACCTCTACAGTTGTTTCCTTTTTCGGTGGTGGCCGCGGCGCAAAGTCAAGAATCGCCCGAGCTCTCGGGGTTTCAACTGCCGCTGTGGCTAAGTGGCGTGAGTTTGTCCCGGATGGAAGCGCCTACCAATTGATCCAACGATTTCCAGCTCTTTATGACCTAGATAAGGCTGACTGCGTAGATGCTAGCAACGCAAGTCAAACTCAATGATCCAATTATGACATCGCAAACAAGGCATACCACGATGAGCGCCCAACACTTTCAGTCACCGACTGACACCTTGATTGCCTGGGCCAAGCAGCAAATGGCCGAGACCAAGCAGCCCCTGACCAAGTTTTCCGAGGCGCTGACCGACAACTATCTGGCGATGACGCCGGAGGCGCGCCGGACTTGCCCGCTGGACGAAATCCCTCTGGATGGCAGCACGGATGAGTTTTACGCGATTAAGGCCAAGAACGCGCTGGCGGTGGAGCGATGGATCAAACGGGCAATTAAGATACCCCTGGAGATCCTGGACGCCTGGGTGGCCACCCTGGAAGGTAAGTACCGCGACGGGTGCCTGGCCGACCTGCTCAAAGTCCACGGCATGCTGGCGGTGGCCAATGACACCACCGCCGACGCGGCAACGCTGGGTGCCACGATGCGCACCACCGCCGACCTGTTCGTACACCTCGCCGAGATCATTGCGGACGGCAAGGTAGACCACGACGACCGCGAGCAGATCAAGCACGCGCGTCAGGCTATGCGCCAGATCGCCGGGCAACTGGCCGGCTGGGAGCTGGAGTTCGCCAAGGTGGACACCATTGAAGGCAAGTAAACCGGCTACGGGAAGAGGAGCAGCGGCATGGCTCGAATTCGCACGGTAAAGCCGGAGTTCTGGACCGCTGAGCAGGTGATGGAGTGCTCGCCGCTAGCGCGCCTCATGTTCATCGGCATGTGGAACTTCTGCGACGACAACGGCGTGATGCCGGCGAGCGCAAAGACCGTGAAGGCCCAAATTTTCCCCTCCGACGACATCCTGACCGCGGATGTCGAAGGCTTCGTTTCCGAGCTGATTGGCCAGGGCCTCCTTGGCCTGTTTGAAGCCGATGGCCGCCGCTGGTGGTTCGTCACTGGCTGGAAGCGTCACCAACTGATCAATCGCCCCTCCAAGTCCCGCTACCCCTCGCCGCCGCATTGCCATATGCCGCAACCCGAGGCCGCCGGACAGGGTGACTCAGTGAGTGATGCTGATCAGCTGAGTGAATCGAACACTGATGAAGGCCTCGATTCAATAGCAGATTCAGTGAGTAGTAACGAAGCATTCACGGAGGACTCAGTGAACACTCACGGAGTACTCAGTGAGGACTCACTGACGGAAGTGGAAGGGAATAGGAAGGGAATAGGAAGAGGAAAAGACGGTAGCAGTAGTAGCAGTCTAAATCCCACTCCGCGCGAACAAGCGCCGCCGCGGCCGCCGCTTTCCGAACCCTCGGCCCAGGTCCAGCGAATCGGCTATGTCTGCCGACTGCTGCGGGACAAGGGGGTGAATTGCAGCCCAGCCCAGCTGCAAGGCAAGTACCGCGGGCTGGAGGACTCTAGCGACGATGACTTCCACCTGGCGGTGCAGACACTTCGGGACCGGGGCCAGCTTCGCATCAACCTTGGTCTGGTAGCGGCGGTGATCGGCGATCTGATCGAAGCTCGCCAATGCCAGCCCGGCGCACCGCCGACGCCAACAGCAGGAGCAGCCCGGCGAGGGGAGAAGTTCAACCCGACGCTGTACGTGAACGACCCGAGTTACCGCGCCCGCTGGGATGCGGCCAATGGCAACGACAACGGAGCAGGCAATGGCAACGAACCTATCGACGTTACGCCCCAGCGCGTGGCTTGAGCGCCGGGATTGGCCGGATGGGAAACTGGACATGTCGCTGATGGACCGGCTGTTCAACGCCCTGGATGGCGCGTATCCGAACCGATGGCGCGCCGCGTTCCCCGACCAGCACGCCATCGACCACTGGCAGGACGAGTGGGCGCAGGCGTTCGAGGACGAAGGGCTGACGCCGCGCGATGTTGGCGTTGGTCGCAAGGCATGCCGCCGGCTCTACGACTGGCCGCCGTCCATCGCCGAGTTCCTGCGAGCCTGTCGGCCGGCCAGCACCAACACGCCGGAGGCGCTGTTCTACCGCGCCCAGACCGAGATGCAGCGGCGCCGCGATGGCCTGCCGGACAACTGGCCGTCTTGGGCGCTGTTCTGGGCCGCAGCCTCGCTCGGCAATGACCTGCTGTACGGCACGTTCAAGGGCATGGAGGCGCGTTGGTGTGTGGCCATGGAGGCGAATCAGCACCGCACGGATGCGCCGGAGGAAGCCCCCAAGCAGATCGCCGTAGCGCGCATCTCGCCGGCGGAGGCAGCAGACAGGCTGCGCGAGATCGGCGGCAAGGTCAAGGCCATAGGTGCGCCGGCGTCTGGCATCAAGCTGGACTGGGCGCGCAGCATCGCCGAGAAGACCGCGCGGGGGCATTACGGCAACGCCTACGGCCAGCGCATGGCCGCTGAGGCGTTCGTCAACCTCCGGCAGCCGGTGCCGCCTGCGTTGGTGCCGTTCTTGCCGGCGAGAGCACTAGTGGCCGCCAATGACCACGGGGAGGAAGCCGCGTGACCGAATGGGTCAAGACCGCCGACGACACGATGGAATGGCGCGGCTATAGCGTCGTGAAGTACGGCCACGGCGCCAGCGGCGACTCGATCTACCGGGCGTTCACGCCGGAGGGCGCCATGCTGTCGGTTGGCGCCGGCCCGGCCCAGGACCACATGGCACGGTGCGAGGAGCACTTCGCCAAATCGAACAAGAAAGGGCAGTGATGAACATTTCGTTTTTTGTGCCAGGCGCGCCGGTAGGCAAGGGCCGCCCCAAGGTGAGCAGCCGCGGGGGCAAGTTCGCCCAGATGTACACGCCGGAGAAGACCGCGAATTACGAATCCCTGATCGCCCTGGCGGCGCAGGAGGCAATGGCCGGCAACCCGCTGATCGCCGGCCCTGCTGATGTCGAAATCTCCATGTTCCTGCCGGTGCCGTCCAGCTGGAGCAAGAAGAAGCAAGCGGCCGCGCTGCAGGGCCAGGTGTACCCGACGAAGAAGCCGGACGCGGACAACGTGATCAAGGCCATCTTCGACGGCATCAACGGCGTGGTCTGGGTGGATGACGTCCAGGCCTGCGATATCGTCGTGCGGAAGCGCTACGCGGATAAGCCCGGCGTGGAAGTGACCGTGCGCGAAATCGCCGGCGCACTGTTCGCGGCGTGAGGCGGCCATGATCGAACCGGCAGCAGCATTGGCACAGTGGGGAAAGTGGCTGAACGACAGCGGCAGCTGGCGCGGCACCACGTTTTCGATTGAGGGGCGCTATGCCAGCGACCCGGAGCGCTACCGGTTCGCCGAGGATGCCGAGACGGCGAGGCGCCGCTGCGAGGTCCGCTATAGCCCGCTGATCGCCAGCCAGGTCGAGCAGATGGTGAACCAGTTGCACCAGGGCGAGAAGGCAGCACTGCGCGCGCGCCACGTCCATTACCCGCATCTGGCGAACGAGGACATCGCGCGCCGGCTGGCCATGAGCGCCAGGGCCTTCGACACCCTGTTGCTGGCGGCCACCGTGCGCTTTGGCCGGGTATGGCGCGTGCAAATCAGGAAGGCGGCGTAAGGTGAAGGCCTCGCCGAGTATCGCCAAGCAAATCCTTTGGGTGCTGATGGATGCGCCCAGGCCGCTTTTCTTGTCCGAGATAGTGGAGAGCCTTGATGGTGACTACCCTGGCACTTATATCATGCCGACATTAATCTGGCTAAAAGAACAGAGGAAGATAGGTGCACGAAAAATGCAAAGAGGCTATGGTAAAGGGCCGAAGGTTGCAAATGCATATTTCTATACTGCGCCAGATGACCTCCTTTTGATGGCGGAAGATAAAACATTGGAGACAAGTTATGTCTTATCGGGAAATCAAGGAAATGCTTGATCAGCAATTGGATAAACAGTTTGATGCAGACACCAAATTCAGTAGTGATGCGCTCGTTGCCTATTTGCGGTATATCGCGGACCAAGTCGAAATGAAACAGATAATGAGTACTTGCTCGATTATCCAAGTCAAAGAGCTTCCAATCAGTTCGCGATTAAAATCTACACTTATAACAAACGGTGTCGTTGAGATTGATGATGTTATAAAGAATGTAAAAGCAACTTCAACCCTTAGAATCAGAGGGGTAGGTGAAAAAGGGCTTGTAGAGCTTAAAGAGGCGCTTTACAGTCAGTGTGGAATCAAGGTCGAGTAAAATCTATATATAAATTCATTGCGAGTGGATTCCAATAACCACGGGGATTCGCTATATTGACGGCGTGGTGGCGAAGCTACGCACAACAAAGACGACCTGGCCCGACAGTTAACTCTGTCGGGCCTTTTTTATTTCCGGAGGCGGTATGCACATGCGGCAAACGCGGGTTGTTCATGACGCCCTGGGGCTGGCCCACGGTCAGCATGTCCTGATGCCGTCAGGCCAGGCCGCGCGCGTCGCCGAGATCAAGCTGCACTCCATCGTGTTCGAGTACCTGGGCCTGCGCCAGCGCGAGCTGGTCGAGTTGTCGTGGGAGCAAGTGCGGCAAGGCGTCAGGTTCTGATGGCGGGCTCACCCAAGCGGCTATGCGGCCGGCCTGGTTGCGGCGCCCTGGTGACGCCGCCGGAGCGCTACTGCCCGACGCATGCCGAGAGCGAACGCAAGCTGGCAGCAGAGGCTGACGCGCGGCGCGGCACCCGAACCGAGCGCGGCTATTCGAACGCGTGGATCAAGGCATCCATCGGCTACCGCCGAAAGAACCCATGGTGCGTGACCTGTAAGCGCGCCGGCCGGCTGGTGCCATCAGCGTGCGTAGACCACATCAAGCCGCATGGCGGCGACCAGACTCTGTTCTGGGATAAGACCAACTGGCAGGCGCTGTGCTGGCGCTGCCACTCGGAGAAGACCGCCCGCGAGGATGGTGGGTTTGGGAATGGGAGATGCTGATTATTAAGTGCATTGCCCTGCAGCTATTGCCACAGGGCATCTCCAGTCTTCCGCTGTCACTGCCCGTAGATCACAGGCACAGCAGAAAAACTGTAAACACTCTATTTTTCATGGACAGGGGTGTTTGCGTTAGTACTTTTTACCAGGTCGATGCCGTGGAGGCAGTCTTGCTTGTTGTTGTAACCCTCTGCGGAGTCCGCAACGATCTTGTTGTTGGCCGCGAACAGTCTCCAACGCCATTGCCCAGCATTGTCTTTGTACACAACGAATTGCATGGTGATCCTCCATGGAAGAAGAGTTCAAAAGCTACCTTTTCGAGTACCGATATAACGGAGAGCGGTATGGCTTCCAGATCAAGGCGCGATCTGCTGAAGAGGCCAAGCAGCATCTACGGTGTATCGCCTCCAATGCATCATATGACGGAGAGATATGTCTTGTCATTGATGTGGGTAATGGAAGCATGCTGAAAAGGTTGTTGCAGTTCATGCGATATGTGCTAGGCACCCCAAGCAAGTAGACCTGATTGATAGCCGAGGAGATGGCATGAAGGTCAATAGCATTCAGCAACACCACACAATCCATCTGGCACACGTTGACGAGCCCGATCTGCTGCGGCTTGTGACTGAGGCCATCGCCCAGCAGCTTGGCTTGGATGCCCGCGCGGCGAACGTCAAGGTGCGGGCTTACACCACCAGCTACTCCGAGGGCAGCCTCGGGACCGGCAAGACGCGCGTCGTGGTGGAGATCACCGAGGACCACGCGGAGCAGGTCAGCGCGAGGCCGCCAGACGCCTGAGCCGGATGCGGTACGAACTGTTCGCGTTTGAACCATGCCGGGGGGTAGGGGGGGTAAATCCTTCGCGGGATTCGGCCTTCCGGAACCGCGTGCTTCAGACTTTATTTTTTCCCGCGAAATAAAAAATTTGGGGGTGAGATGGCCCGAGCGCCAGGGGGAGGGCGGAAGCCAAAGCCGACCCACCTGAAAATCATCACCGGCAACCCGGGCAAGCGCGCGCTAAACAAGGCGGAGCCGGAGTATTCATCCGTGCCGGCCGCGCCGCCGCCGGACTGGCTTTCGCCGCTAGCCGTTGAGAAGTGGGAAGAGTTGGCGCCACTGCTGGCCGGCACCAAGGTGTTGACCGATGTCGACCTGCACAACCTCGAAGTGTTCTGCCAGGCCTATGCGCGCTGGCGGGAAGCCGAGAATAGCGTCAGCAAGAATGGCGTGATTGTTGACACGCCGTTCGGGCCGAAGAAGAACCCGGCCTGTACCGTCATCAACGAGACCAGCCGGCAGCTGGCCGCCTTCGGCGCCATGCTTGGCCTGGACCCTTCCAGCCGAAGCAGGCTCGGAACGGCCGGCGCGGCCACGAAGACAACCAACCGGTTTACCGGGCTGCTGAAAAAGAAAGCGTCATGAAACGATGGCATACCCCCACGTCACCGCGGCTACCAGGTGGGCGCGTGATGTGGTGGCAGGCCGCTTCCCGGCAGGGAAGTGGACGCGGCTTTCCGCCCAGCGCTTCCTTGATGACCTAGACCGCGCAAAAACCAAAGGCTTCCCGTACAAGCTGGACAAGGCGGAGGCCGAGCGCTCTTGCTGCTTCGTCGAAGAGCTTCCGCACACAAAGGGCAAGTGGGCGCGGTCGGCCGAGACAATCAAGCTCGGCGCCTGGCAGTGCTTCATCTTCGTCAACGTCTTCGGCTGGGTCCATAAAAAGACTGGGCTCCGGCGCTTCCGCGAGGCGTACAACGAGATCCCACGGAAGAACGGCAAGTCAGTGTTGGCGGCCGGCGTCGGTCTGTACTGCTTTGTTGCGGACGGGGAGTTTGGCGCCGAGGTGTATTCGGGCGCTTCCAGCGAAAAGCAGGCTTGGGAGGTTTTCCGACCGGCCAAGCAGATGCTGGAGAGGACACAGGATCTGCTAGACGCATCCGGCGCGGAGGTCTACGCGAAGGCCATGGCCATCCCCGAGGATGGCAGCCGATTCGAGCCTGTGATTGGGAAGCCGGGCGACGGTGCGTCGCCATCCTGCGCGCTGATCGACGAATACCACGAGCACGACTCGTCTGATCTGTACGACACGATGATTTCCGGCATGGGGGCACGCGAGCAGCCGCTGGCCTTCATCATCACGACCTCAGGCTTCAACCTGGCCGGGCCGTGTTACGAAAAGAGGATCGAAGCGGAGAAGGTGCTGCAGGGGCTGGTGGAGAACAACGAACTGTTCTGCATCATGTTCAGCGCCGACGAGGATGACGACCCTTATGCGCCGGGAACGCTGATCAAGGCAAACCCGAACTGGGGAATATCCGTTGATCCGGATTTCATGCTCAGCCAGCAGAGGCAGGCTGCGCAGAACGCCAGCATGCAGGTTCGTTTCAAGACGAAGCATCTGAATATCTGGTGCTCGGCGAAATCGGCCTGGATCAATATGGCGGAGTGGCACGCCGCGGGCGACGAGACGCTGAGGGAGGAAGACTTCCTCGGTGAAGAGTGCGTGGCCGCGTATGACCTGGCCAGCAAATTGGACTTTGCAACGCGGGTCAAAATCTTTGCTCGCAAACACGAGGAAACTGGACGGACTCACTACTACGTTTTCGCGCACCACTATCTGCCCGAGGCGACGCTGGAGGCGGAGGACAACCCGAACCGGGCCGCCTATGTGCGGTGGCGCAACGCAGGTTGGATCGAACAACACGACGGGACGGAGAACGACTTCGCCATGATCCTGCAGGATCTTGAGGACATCCCGACGCGGTTCCAAGTGCGTGAGTTCTGCCAGGACAAGTTCGGAGCTGCCTGGATCGCCCAGCAACTGACCGCTGGCGGCGCCACCGTGGTGGACGTGCCGATGAAGGCCATGTATCTGACGCCGGCAATGCGCGAGATCGAGGCGGCGCTGCGTTCGGGCCGGTTGCATCACAACGGCGACCCAGTGCTGGCCTGGATGATGTCCAACGTCACCGCACGGGCGGACAAAAACGACAACCTGTTCCCGGACAAGCAGAGCGCGCAGAACAAGATCGACGGCGCCGTGGCGCTGATCATTGGCATGACGCGCGCGATGAATCCGGAGCAGCCGGACAGCGGTTTCAAGTCCGCCTACGAGGACGAGGTTTATATATGAGCAAAACGGACAAGCTCACCATGCTGGTGGGCCTGGCGGGGGCCGCTGCGGTTACGACCGGAGCGGCCCTTCTTCATTCCGCTGCCGGCTGGATAGTTGGCGGCGGCTTCGCCCTGGTGTGGTCGTTCATGACGGCCCGGGCGGCTGCCGGGAGGGCTGGCTAATGTTCTCCTCACAGCAGTTTGGCGTTCAGGACGCTGCCAACCCGGAGCGCGGGTGGATCTCCAGCCTGATGGGAGCCGGGGCGCGCAGCGCAGCTGGCGTTCGGGTTTCGCCTGAAAAGGCGCTGGCGTTGACCACACTGCAGGCGTGCGTGACGCAGATCGCCGAATCTGTTGCCCAGCTCCCCTGCGAGCTGTACCGGCGTGATGGAGAAAACCGAGTTCGGGCAACGGAGCACCCGGTTTACCCGCTGATTCATCATGCGCCTAACCAGTGGCAGACCTCGTTTGAATACCGTGAGCAGCAGCAGATATCGGCAGGGCTGCGAGGTGCCGCTTACAGCTTTATTGAGCGTGATGCGGCAGGCTACCCGGTGGCGCTGATTCCGCTGGACCATCCCAAAGTAACGGTCCTGAAAGGCGAGGACTTGCTGCCGTACTACCGGATTGGCAGCAACCCGGCGATGCCGATGCGGATGATTC
>NZ_JAAOMA010000023.1:0-81717 GCF_011602385.1 Chromobacterium fluminis
CTGCACCCGCCCGCCCACCAGGATGCCGCCCTCGGCGTCCACTTGCAGATGCAGCACATTGGGCCGCGCCAGCGCCGCCCCCTGCTCCACCCGCCACTGCAAGGGCCCCAGGCCGTTGAGCGCGCACCAGCCGCCCAGATTGGCGCAGGCCGATCCGGTGCCGGGATCTTCCAACACCGCGCCCTGCTGTTCGAAAAACAGCCGCACGGTGGCAACGCCGCCGTCCTCGTGCCACAGGTAGGCGACGCTGCGCCCCGGCCTCAAGGCGGCGTCGCGCAGCAGCAAAGCGTGCACCGGCCGGGCGCGCAACACCGCGCCGGCGCTGGCGGCGCGAACCAGCAATTGTTCGCTGCCCGTGTCCACCCATACCGGCTCCAGCGCGATGTCCTCCTCGTCCAGCCCCAGCATCGCCGCGGCCTGAGCGCGGCTGAGGCCGGCGGCGCGCGCGCTCGGCGGGTTCGCCCTCAAGGTGTAAACGCCGTCGCTGTGGAGAATGGGAATCAGGCCGGCATTGGTGCGCAATGTGAAGCGGGAATCCAACTCGCCGCGCCAGTGCAGCGCCGCCGCAGCGCCCAGGGTGGGATGGCCGGCGAAGGGCAGCTCCTGGCTAGGCGTGAAGATGCGCAAGCGCGCCGCCGCTTCGCCGTCCGGAAACAGGAATACGGTTTCCGACAGATTCATCTGTCTGGCCAGGAGCTGCATCTCGCGCTCGTCCAGCCCGCTGGCGTCGGTGAACACCGCCAGCGGATTGCCGCCGAAGCGCTCCTCGGCGAACACATTGACCAATTCGAACGAATACCCGCTCATGCCCCCTCCTGGAATCGATGACACGCCGCGGCGGCCAGTTTCTCTTCCACGCCGACCAAGCGCTCGGCCAGGGATTTCCTGGCCGGCGCCGCCGCCAAGGACTGCCGCAAGCGCCGCTGTTGAAGCTCCAGACCATGACAGCGGCGGCGCGCTTTGTCCAGTTCCCGCGCCTGCGTGTTCTCGGCGCGGCTGCGTTGCGCCTGGCGCCGTCTGGCCTCGCGCGCCTCGTCGGCGGCCCAACGCCGGCTTTGGACCTGGGACTCGGCCACGCCTCGACGCTGGCGCTCGTCTTGCTCCACCACGCTCAACGGCGGCGGTCGGAACGCTTCCGCCGCGCCGCCGTCGGCGCAGGCCCGGTCGCGATAGGCCAATCCGCCTTCCGCGTCCCGACATTTGTAAACCTGGGCCCAGGCCAGGCCCGGCAGCAATAACAGCAGCGCGATCCGGATGCTCATACGACCTCCGCAAAGGGAATGAACGATCCGGATAGTTAACATGAAAAAAGGCGGCCTGGGCCGCCTTGTGGTCTGTCATTTGGAGCAGTTGCTGCTCAGAACCTGTTTACGATCTCGCGAGCTAAGGCGAGACAAGGCGAAAACGGCTGAAAAAGCGGAATGTACACACGGTACATGAGCATTTTGAAGACGTTTTCAACGCCGTATCGCTGACGCGCAGCAGATCGTAAGCAGGTTTAGAGCACCAGAACCGCTTCCGCTTCCACCAGCACGCCCTTGGGCAGGCTGGCCACGCCGACGGCGGCGCGCGCCGGGAAGGGCTGGCTGAAGTACTGGCCCATGATTTCGTTGAAGGTGGCGAAATTGGACAGGTCGGTCAGATAGGCGTTGAGCTTGACGATCTGGTCCAGGCTGCCGCCGGCGGCTTCGCACACGGCCTTCATGTTCTTGAACACTTGATGGGTTTCAGCGGCGAAACCGCCTTCCACCACGTTCATGGTAGCCGGGTCCAGCGGGATCTGGCCGGACAGGTAAACGGTGTTGCCGGCTTTCACGGCTTGCGAGTAAGCGCCGATGGCGGCCGGAGCCTTGTCGGTATGGATGATTTCCTTAGCCATTATTCATCTCCTTCTTTCAGGAACAGGGTTAATAAATCATTGAGGAAACGCTGGCCCTTGAGCGTGGGCCGCAACATCACGGCGTCGCGCGCTATCAGGCCTTGCGCCTCGGCTTGCGTCAAGGCGGATTGTATGCCGGACAGCGGCAGACCGGTGCGCTCTTGGAACAAACGCCATTCGAAGCCTTCGGTCAGCCTCAGCAGGTTCATCATGAATTCGAAGGGCAGTTCTTCGCGCGTCACCTTGCGGCTGCTTTGCAAGGGCTTGCCCTCGGCCACCGCTTTCAGATAGGCGGCAGGCTGCTTGTGACGCATCTGGCGGACGATGCCCGCGTGGCTGCTGATCTTGCCGTGGGCGCCGGCGCCGATGCCGATATAGTCGCCGAACTGCCAGTAGTTGAGATTGTGCCGCGCGCGGCGGCCCGGCCGTGCGAAGGCCGAGGTCTCGTAATGTTCGAAGCCGGCGGCGGCGAGCCGCGCTTCGATCGCCTCCTGCATATCGGCGGACACTTCGTCGTCCGGCAGATTGCGCGGCGTCTCTACGGCAAACAGGGTGTTGGGCTCTATCGTCAGGTGATAGGCGGACAGATGAGTAATCCCATAGGACAGCGCGGTGTCCAGATCGGCCAGCGCTTCATCCAGGGTCTGCCCCGGCAACGCGTACATCAGGTCCAGATTGACGTTGTCGAAGTGGCTGAGCGCGATGTCGATGGCGCGGCGCGCCTCCTCGCCGTCATGGATGCGGCCCAGCGCCTGCAAATGCGCCGGCTTGAAGCTCTGGATGCCGATGGACAGCCGGTTGATGCCGGCCTCGCGGTAGCCGCGGAAACGCTCGGCCTCGAAAGTGCCGGGGTTGGCTTCCATGGTGATTTCCGCATCCGGCTGCAGACGCATGCGCGCGCGCACGCCGGCCAGCAGCGCGTCCATCGCCTGCGGCGAGAACAGGCTGGGCGTGCCGCCGCCCATGAAGATGCTGGTCAAGGGACGGCCCCAGACTTCCGGCAGGCTGAACTCCAGATCGCGCAGCAAGGCGTCGACATAGGCCATCTCGTCGAAACCGCTCTTGGGCTCGTGCGAATTGAAGTCGCAATACGGGCACTTGCGCACGCACCACGGGAAATGGATGTACAGCGACAGCGGCGGCAGCTCGTTCAAACCGACTTGGCCACCCCGCCCAAGCGCGGACAGCGAGATCTTGGTCACTTGCACGTCGCGGCTCCTCGCTGCGCCGACGCCTTGCCGGCGCTAAACGGACGGACCGGCGTCATGCCAGCGCGCGCAGCTTGGCCAGCAGCGCCTGCATCGCCTGGCCGCGATGACTGACGCGGTTTTTCTCCGCCGCGTCCAGCTCGGCCACGCTACAGCCGTGTTGCGGCAACCAGAAATGCGGGTCGTAGCCGAAGCCGCCGGCGCCGGCTGCCTCGTCTTTCACCTCGCCGAACCACATGCCGTCGGCCACCAGCGGCTGCGGGTCATCGGCGTGGCGCACCAAGACCAGCACGCAGTAATACCAGGCGCGGCGGTTGGCCTCGCCTTGCAGCGCCGCCACCAGCTTGGCGTTGTTGGCGGCGTCGGACTTGGGCTCGCCGGCGTAGCGGGCCGAATACACGCCCGGCGCGCCGGACAGCGCCTCCACGCAGATGCCGGAGTCGTCGGCCAGCGCCGGCAAGCCGCTCACGCGGCTGGCGTGACGCGCTTTTTCCAGCGCGTTTTCCAGGAAGGTGTGGTGCGGTTCCGGACATTCCGGCACCTGCAGCTCCACCTGCGGAATCACTTGTATGCCCAGCGGCGCCAGCAGCGAGGAGAATTCCTTCAGCTTGCCGGCGTTGTTGCTGGCCATCACTAATTTGTCGAACATGAGAACTCCATCCAATGCGACGCAGCCCCGACGATGCCGGGGCTGCGGACATAAGTATAAGAACTTATTCAAAGTCTCGCGAGCAAGAGCGAGACAAGGCGAAAACGGCTGAGAAAGCGGAATGTACACGTGGTGCATGAGCATTTCGAAGCGGTACTCACCGTGCCACGTTTCACGACGCGCAGCAGACTTTGCTCAAAACAAGCTTAACGGCTGACCTTCACTTCCGTCCACATCCGCGCCAGCGAGCGCCGCTCCGCCGGCGTCAGTTCGCGTAGCACCGTCCATTTCTTGACGGTGTCCGGCGTCGGATCGATCACCGGATGGGCCTTCAGATCCGCGCGGAAGAAGGGCTCGGCGGTCTTGACCGGATTGGTGGCGCCGTTGAGATTGGTCAGTTGGGCGGCGTTCTTGCCGTCCAGCATGAAGTTGATGAACTGATGCGCCAGGTCCGGGCGTTTGGCGCTGGCCAGGACCGCCATGGTGTCCACGCCCAGCTCATTGCCTTCCTTCTGCGCCACATTGGCGATGCGGAAGCGGCGCTTGGCCTGCCGCGCGTCCTCGGCGGCCTGGAAGAACTCGGTGGAATAGCCCAGCGACACCCAGATATTGCCCACCGCCAGCTCTTTCAGATAACTGGCGTTGGAGAAGGTGGCCCAGTAAGGCTTGGCCTGCTTGATCACCGCCTGCGCCGCACGATAATCGGCCTGGCTGGCGGTGTTGGGGTTCTTGCCCAGGTAGAACAGCGCGGCGGCGAACACCTCGCGCGAGCTGTCCAGCACCGTGACCTTGCCCTTGATCTTCTGCAGCACCTTGGGATCGAAGATCACCGACCAGCTGTGCGGGTCGATGCCCAGTTTCTGCAGACGCTCCGCGTTGTAGCCGACCGAAGTCAGCGACAGCACCGTGGGCACGGTGTAGCGGTTGCCCGGATCGTAGCTTTGGGACAAATAGGCCGGGTCTACATTCTTCAGATTCGGCAATTTGGCGTGATCCAGCGGCCGCAGCAGCTTCTGCTTGCTCATCGCCTCGATCACGAAGCTGGACGGAAACACCATATCGTAGCCCTTGGCCCCGGCCGCCAGCTTGGCCAGCATTTCCTCATTGTCGCCGTAGTAATTCTGCACCACGCGGCAATCACAGCTTTTCTCGAACTGGCGGAGGATGGCGTCCGACAAAGAGCCGCTCCAGTTATAGATGTGCAAGACATCCTTGGGTCCGGCCCAGACGGCGGACGACAGGAAGAAGGACAAGAGGACAAGCTTCAGCGATTTCAATTCAGGTTCACCTCCAGACGGCCATGACCAGCATGGCGAACAGAAAAGGCGGCAAGCCGCCATGGCGGGCTCCCCTTGGGAAGTCCCGCGACTTGGAACCTGTTCACGATCCGCAGCGCTTCGCGGGAGCTGACGCGGCGTCGAGACGCTCTTGCGCCACTCGCGGCTTCCGCCTTGTCTCGCGCTTGCTCCTTGGATCGTCAACACGTTCTTAATATGGCGGCGTCGGGCCCTGCCTCAGCAAGAACAGCGCTCTCGCCTTGCTACAGCAGACTCCGGCGCCGCAAATCCGTTCCTGGCCGCGGCGGCCAGGCGGTTTATTCTGTTGATTCCGCGCGGCGGGCGGCGCCCAGCGTCGCTTCCAAAGCCTGTTGCAGCAGACGCTCGTCGGCGCCGTCCAGCAGTTTGGCGTCGGACAGCATGCGCCGCCAGTTTCTCGCGCCGGGAATGCCCTGGAACAGGCCCAGGATGTGGCGGGCGATATTGCGCGTCTTGTGGCCCTCGGCCAGGCGCGCCGCCACATAGGGCATCATCGCGGCCACCACCTGTTCGCGCTCCGGCGCGGCGCCGGCGCCGTAGTAGCGCTGGTCCCAATCGGCCATCAGCCAGGGATTGTGGTAGGCCTCGCGCCCCACCATCACGCCGTCCACATGGCGCAGATGCTCGTCGATCTCGGCCTGGCTTTTAACGCCGCCGTTGATCAGGATTTCCAGATCCGGGCGTTCCCGCTTCAGCCGGTAGACGTAATCGTACTTCAAGGGGGGGATTTCGCGGTTTTCCTTGGGACTCAGGCCTTTGAGAATGGCGTTGCGCGCATGGACGATGAAAGTGCGGCAGCCGGCGTCCGCCACTTGCTCGACGAAGTCGCGCAGGTAATCGTAATGCTCGATGCGATCGATGCCGATGCGGTGCTTGACCGTCACGTCGATGGACACCGCGTCGCGCATCGCCTTGACGCAGTCGGCCACCAGTTGCGGCTCGGCCATCAGGCAGGCGCCGAAAGCGCCTTTCTGCACCCGTTCCGACGGGCAGCCCACGTTCAGATTGACCTCATCGTAGCCCCACTCCGCCGCCAGCTTGGCGCAACGCGCCAGCTCCGCCGGCTCGCTGCCGCCCAGTTGCAGCGCCAGCGGGTGCTCCGCCTCGTCGAAGCGCAGATGGCGTTCGACGTCGCCGTGCAGCAGCGCACCGGTGGTGACCATTTCGGTGTAGAGCCAGGCATGCCGGGTGATCTGACGCGCGAAATAGCGGTAGTGACGGTCGGTCCAATCCAGCATGGGCGCCACCGACAGGCGGCGCGGCGGCAGGCCGCCGCTCTCCTGAACCCTAGAATGCTTCACTCCGCTGTCCTGCATCGTATCCCTATCCACCCGAAAGCCAATCGCCGCCCAGCGTCGGCGGCCTGCCGGCTCGTCATCGCGCTTAGCGTTTGAAAAAAGGCATGAATTATCCTCCCGCACCCGAGCAGGGGTCAAGTATTTAGACAAAAACGCCGAGCAATCAAGGGGATATGGCGATTAAGATCCGGCGATTCTCTCCCGCAGGCAACTTTTTCAAAAATTGAATTTCATAAGGTTTAGCCTCGACGGCCGCTTCTTCGCGCCGAACGCGCCCTGGCAGGGGCGTCCGACGCGCAATCCATTACTAACAAAAACCATTCACAAATGAATATATTCACAAAGAGAGATCCCAGCCTCCACGGCTGTCCGCAGGTCCGGCCTCCCCGCCGGACCTGCGTCGCCAGCGGCAAGACGGGCCTGCCCGCCATTCCGGATGTTTCCACTTCAGCACAAGGTTGAACCATGTCCAAACCACTTTCCCTGCGCCTACCGGCGCTGATGCTGTTACCAGCGCTGCTGAGCGGCTGCCTTGAGCAGCCCAGCGTCGAACAGCAAGCCGCGCGCATCGTCGAACAGATGAGCGTCCGCGAGAAGATCGGCCAGAAAATCATGATGGCCTTCCGTTACTGGTGCCCGGACGATCAGCCCGCCTGCACCGCCGGCATGACCGAACTGCCGGACGCCGCCAGCCGCGCGCTGCGCGACAACGCCATCGGCGGCGTGATTCTGTTCGCCAACAATCTGAGCGATTTGCAGCAAACCCGCCGCCTGTCCGAGCAGATCCGCCGGGCGCGGCCGCAAAACAGCCCGGTCAGCCTGTTGATCGGTTCTGACCAGGAGGGCGGCAATGTCTTCCGCTTGCCGCGCCCGTTGGCCACCAGCTTCCCCGGCAATATGGCGCTGGGCGCCGCCTATCAGGCGACGCGGGACAGCGGCCTGGCCCGCGACTCCGGACGCGTGCTGGCCGCCGAGATCCGCGCCGTCGGCTTCAACGTCAACTTTGCGCCGGACGTGGACGTCAACAGCAATCCGCTCAATCCGGTCATCAATGTCCGCGCCTACGGCGACGACCCGGCCACCATCAGCCTGCTGGGCCAGGCCACGACGCAAGGCATGCGCGAGCAAGGCGTGATCGGCTCCTTCAAACACTTCCCCGGCCACGGCGACACCGCCACCGACTCCCATTACGGCCTGCCCGTGGTCAACAAATCCCGCGCCGACGCCTACGCCATCGACCTAGCGCCCTACCGCCAAGCCATCGCCTCCGGCCAGCCGCCGGAGATGATCATGACCGCCCACATCCAGTACCCGGCGCTGGACAGCAGCCAAATCACCGCCCGCAACGGCGAACGCATGATCGCGCCGGCGACGATGTCGCGCAAAATCCAGCACGATCTGCTGCGCGGCGAGATGCGCTATCAGGGCGTCACCGTCACCGACGCGCTGGACATGAAGGGCATCAGCGATTTCTTCGAGCAGGCCGACGCGGTGATCAAGGTGTTCCAGGCCGATGTGGACATCGCGCTGATGCCCACCGAGTTCCGCACCGCCGCGCAGGCCGGCCGGCTGCGTCAATTGATAGACCAGGTGGCCGCCGCGGTGGCGGACGGGCGAATAGACCGCGCCGAACTGGACCGCTCGGTGCGGCGCATCGTGGCGATGAAGCTGCGCAACGAAGTCACCCCGGCCGGCGAGGCCAAGCCGCTGCCGGCGCTGAGCACCATAGGCGGCGCGGAGCATCGCGCGGTGGAGGACAAGATCACCCGGCAATCCATCACCCTGCTGCGCAATCAGGGTGCGGCGCTGCCGCTGCGCTCGCCCAGCCAGCGCATCTTCATCCTGACGCCCTGGGGCGAACAGGCCGAGGCGATGCGCCGTCGCTTCGATGAAAAAGGCTATCGCCAGGTCAGCGGCGCCAAATTGAGCGCCACGCCGTGGGAAGCGCAGAAACAGGCGATCGATCAGGCCGACGTGGTCGTCATCGGCACCCTGGCCACCGGCGTCAGCCCGGTGGAACGCAACGGCGACCCCAACGCGCCGGCCATCGCGCCGCGGATGAAGCGCAGCCTGCAGGCCGAGCCGTCGCCGGCCGCCGGCAACGGCTCCCTGGTCTTCAATGTGGCGGAAGACCTGCCCGCGCTCCGGACCCGCTTCGCCCGCAGCCTGTCCGCGCCGCCGCTCAGCGAGGCGCAGCAAATGCGCAATGCGATGGAATACGCCAAGCGGCAAGGCAAGAAGCTGATCCACGTGACCCTGCGCGCGCCTTACGACGTGATCAATTACGACGATCTGGCCGACGCCACGCTGGCCACCTACGCCTACTACGGCTATGAGAACGGCCTGCGCGGGCCCTCCATGCCGGCGCTGGTGGACGTGATGCTGGGCGCGAACCCGCCCGGCGGCAAGCTGCCGGTGGCCATCCACGCGCTGGACGAAAACGGCCAGCCGGGCGCGTTGCGTTACGCGCGCGGTTTTGGGCTGAGCTTCTGACGAAGTATCGCTCTTCTTAACCATCCTCCTGCGCACCGCGGCCCTCCGGCCGCGGTGTTTTCTTTTGTCCCTGCGGCGGGCGGCTCCGCCGCTCCAAGGCATTCACATTGAAATAGACACAATTTATACTGTATGAATATTTTGTGCGCTGCAGTATCATGAGCTTGAACCGACGGCTGAAGACGCCCGCACAACAGGGCCGCAAGCCGCGCGGAACCGGGCTACCCTCAAATAAGAAAGCAAGCGCATGGCCATAGAATCCAACGCCGTCCTACCGGACTTCGCCGCGTGGAGCATGTCCAAGGACTTTCCCAGCGGTCATCAAGTCGGCCGCCACCAACACCGCGAAGGCCAGCTGATTTTCGCCGTCTCCGGCGTGATGGAGCTGTCCACCGCCGACGGCCTGTGGCTGGTGCCGCCGCAGCGCGGCGTCTGGATGCCGCCCGCGGTGGAACACAGCATGCGCGCCCGCGGCACGGTGTCGCTACGCACCCTGTACATTCAATCCCCGCACTATCTGGCGCAATTGCCGCGCCACTCCAAAGCCATCGCCATTTCGCCGCTGATGCGGGAACTCATCATCCGCCTGATGCGCACGCGCGGCATTCCCCACGCAGATCAAAAAGAAGGCCGCTTGCTGGACTTGCTGATCGACGAAATCGAATGGTCGGGGGAAACGGCCTTGCCGCTGCCTCCGCTGAGCGATCAGCGTTTGCAGCGGGTGTGCTCGGCGATTCTGGCCAATCCCGGCGACCGGCGCGGGCTTAACGAATGGGCGGAACTGGTGGGCGCCTCCAGCCGCACGCTGGCGCGGCTGTTCCAGCAGGAGCTGGGCGTGTCTTACCTGTACTGGCGCCAGCAAGTGTGCGCGATCTCGGCGCTGCCGCGGCTGGGCGCCGGCGAGCCGGTGACCCTGATCGCCTCCGATCTGGGTTATGAAACGCCCGGCGCGTTTTCCTCCATGTTCCGCCGCATCATGAACGCGGCCCCCAGCCAGTACTTCTCCTGATCCCATCCGCGGTTCAAAGCCCAGCCGACAAAAGCGAGGCTTTGAACCGTCTCTTTTCCGCCCCGCGGACCCGCGCGCCGACACGACTTTGCCGCAGCGCAGCATGATTGTCCGTTTTGAAGCAGCAATTGTCCGCTTGCAAGAAGCCTGAACCAAACCGTTTCAATATGATAAATGGCTATTGAAACCGCCGTCTGGCCAGCTGACCATGTCCCATCCCCACTACGACGCCAAACGCTATTGGCTGCTGATTCTGGCCGCCACCTTTTTGTTCGGCTCCACCTTTCCCACCTCCAAGATCGTGTTGTCGGAAATGCCGCCCTTGTGGGCCGCGGTGGCGCGTTTCACCGCCGCCGCCGCCGGCATCGTGCCCATTCTGCTGTGGCAGCGCTTCCGCTATCCGCGCGCCTTCGTCCGCCCTCGCCCCTGGGGCGTGCTGGCCTTGATCGGCCTGTTGCAGACCGCCGGATCGATGGGCTTTCTCAATATCGGGCTGCGCAGCACCACCCCGGCCAAGGCCGCCATCCTGATGGCCTGCACCCCGCTGATCGTGGCCTTGATGTCGCGGCTGGCGCTGAAGGAAAAAATCCACCCTCTGGCCGCCGTCGGCCTGGTCCTGGCCTTCTTCGGCGTCGCCGTCTGCATCGGCCTGAACAAGCTGGACGGCTTCGGCGCCGGCGACGCGCTGGTGCTGTGCGGCGCGGCCTGCTGGGCGGCGTCCACGCTGGTGATCAAGGGCAGCCGCATCGTGATCAACGTCTGGGCGCTGACCTTCTGGCAGATGCTGGTGGGTTCGGCCTGCCTGGCGCTGCTGGCCTGGGCCGGCGGCGAAGTCCCGACACTGCCTCACAGCGAGCGGGTGCTGGCCGCCTTCTTGTGGCTGGCGCTGCCGGCCACCACCGGCGCGATGGCGCTGTGGTTCATGGCGCTGGACCTGGGCGGCGCGGTGCGCACCAGCGGTTTCCTGTTTCTGTCCCCGCTGTTCGCCACCCTGATTTCCTTCGCCGCCTTCGGCTATTCGCTGTCGCTGCATGAGCTGATCGGCGGCGTGCTGATCGGCGTCGGCATTTATCTGGTGTCCAAGCGCCCGGACGCCGCCGCGCAGCCGCAAACCGCCCCCGTCGGCGACAAGATCTGAACACCGCAGCTTTTTCCTCTTTCATTCACATGAGCGTTCCCACCATGCAAAAACTCATCATCACCGCCGCCGTCAACGGCGGCATCACCAGCCGGCAGAAACATCCCGGCGTGCCGTTTTCGCCGGAAGAAATCGCCCAGGCCGCCTATGAATGCTGGAACGCCGGCGCCTCGGTGGTCCACATCCACGCCCGCAACCCGGACGGCACGCCCAGCTACGACGCGGACATCTACGGCGATATCGTCCGCCGCATCCGCGAACGCTGCGACATCCTGATCAATCTGAGCACCTCCGGCCTCAATCTGCCGCCGCAGCTGGAGAAGAAGGAAGCCTGGAACCATCTGTCCTTCCGTCCGGACATCGCCTCCTTCAACTGCGGCTCGGTCAACCACGGCAGCAAGCCCTTCATCAATCCGCCTGAACTGGCCCGCGCGCTGGCGCTGGACATCCGCGAATACCGCGCCAAGCCGGAGATCGAGGTCTATCACCAGGGCATCATCGGCGAGGCGCTGAAACTGCAGGAAGACGGCTATCTGAGCGGCCCGCTGTGCTTCAGCTTCGCCATGGGCATACAGGGCGGCGCGGCCGCCACCTGCAAAAACCTGCTGCATTTCGTCGAAAGCATTCCGCAGGACAGCGTGTGGTCGGCACTGGGCATAGGCAAACACCAGCTGGCGATCAATCTGCACACCCTGCTGCTGGGCGGCCATGTGCGCACCGGCCTGGAAGACAACGTCTATTACCGCTACGGCGAACTGGCCCGAGACAACGCCCAATTGGTGGAGCGCCTGGCGCGCCTGGCCGGCGAAGTCGGCCGCGAGATCGCCTCCCCCGCCGAAGCCAAGCAGATTCTGGGCATCCACTAAAGGACACACTACATGAGCACGATCAATCCCAATCCGCATAAAGAACACGGCCTGGAAATCTACGGCGCGCCGCTGAACCAGGCCAAACTCGCCGTGGTGCTGCTCCACGGCCGCCGCCAGAGCGCCCAGGACGCCTACAAGAACGGCGAGGCCATCGGCCTGGCCGACGTCGCCTACATTCTGCCCATCGCCAAGGACCGCACCTGGTATCCGCACAGCTTCATGGCGCCGCTGGAGAGCAATCAGCCCTCGCTGGACCAGGCGCTGGACTGCGTCGAGGCCACCATAGAGGAACTGCGCGGCTACGGCTTCGCCGACAGCCGGATCGTGTTGATGGGCTTCTCCCAGGGCGCTTGCCTGGCCGCCGAATTCATCTATCGCCGCCCACGCCCGATAGGCGGGCTGATCGCCTTCTCCGGCGGCCTGTTCGGCCCCGACGAGTCTGCCTGGGGCGCGCCGACCGCGGCGCTGGACTTCCCTGCCTTCTTCGGCACCAGCGACAGCGACAGCTGGATGCCGCTGGAGCGCATCGAACGCAGCGCCGAGGCCTTCCGCCGCGCCGGCGCCGAGGTGGATTTCCGCGTTTATCCGGACATGCCCCACCACGTTTGCGCCGACGAGATCGACGCCGCGCGCGATTTGCTGTCCGCGCTGTTGCAACCGCAAACCAGCTTGAGCTGAGAGGAGACCGCGATGACCGACGCTTTCATCTGCGACGCCGTGCGCACCCCCATCGGCCGCTTCGGCGGCGCCTTGTCCGGCGTGCGCGCCGACGATCTGGCCGCGGCGCCGCTGCGCGCGCTGCTGGAGCGCAATCCGGGCCTGGACCCGGCTGCGATAGACGAAGTGATCCTGGGCTGCGCCAACCAGGCCGGCGAGGACAACCGCAACGTGGCCCGCATGAGCCTGCTGCTGGCCGGCTATCCGGAGAGCGTCCCGGGCCTGACCGTGAACCGCCTGTGCGCGTCCGGCCTGGACGCGGTGGCGCTGGCGGCGCGCGCCGTCAAGTCCGGCGAGGCCGAGCTGCTGATCGCCGGCGGCGTGGAGTCCATGTCGCGCGCGCCCTTCGTGATGCCGAAATCGGACAAAGCCTTCGGCCGCGACATGCAGATCTACGACACCACCATAGGCTGGCGCTTCGTCAATCCGGCGATGGAGAAACAATACGGCGTGGACACCATGCCGGCCACGGCGGAGAACGTGGCGCGCGAATTCAGCGTCAGCCGCCAGGATCAGGACGCCTTCGCGCTGCGCAGTCAGCAGCGTTACTTCGCCGCGCTGGAAACCGGCGCCTTCGCCGAGGAAATCGTCCCGGTGACGATTCCACGCCGCAAGCAGGACCCGCTGATCGTCAGCCGCGACGAGCATCCGCGCCAGACCTCTCTGGAGGAGCTGGCCAAGCTCAAGGCGCTGTTCGGCCCGGAATCCAGCATCACCGCCGGCAACGCCTCCGGCGTCAACGACGGCGCGGCGGCGATGATCATCGCCTCGGCTTCGGCGGCGCAACGTCACGGCCTGCGTCCGCGCGCGCGGGTGCTGACCTCGGCCAGCTCCGGCATCGCGCCGCGCATCATGGGCGCGGGCCCGATAGAGGCCAGCCGCAAGGCGCTGCGCCAGGCCGGCCTCGGCATCGAGGACATCGACATCATTGAACTGAACGAAGCCTTCGCCGCCCAGGCGCTGGCGGTCACCCGCGCGCTGGGCCTGCCCGACGATTGCGAACGGGTGAACCCCAAGGGCGGCGCCATCGCGCTGGGCCACCCGCTGGGCATGAGCGGCAGCCGGCTGGTTTTGACCGCCGCCGCGCAGTTGCAGGCCAGCGGCAAACGCTACGCGCTGTGCACCATGTGCGTGGGCGTCGGACAGGGCGCGGCGCTGATTCTGGAGCGGGTATAGGCAGGACGAGGCGGCCATGATGGCCGCCGCCAAACCAAACGAGGGGGGAAACATGCATCAGCACGCCAATATCAAAAAAGCCATTCAGTTGAGCAACAGCTTCTGGGACATCACCACCCAGGCCGGCATGGCCAATATCGTCACCCGCAACCTGGGCGACGGCCGTCACGAGGCGGTGGCCAACGGCAAGCGCTTCGTCAATATGTCGTCCTATTCCTATCTGGGCCTGGACTCTCACCCGGACATCCTGCAAGCGGCGGCGGACGCGGTGTTGAACACCGGCTCGCTAAACACCTCGATTTCGCGCATCCGCGTGCAGTTCGACATTCTGCAGCAGGCGGAGGACGCACTGGCGGAGCTGGTGAACGCGGAAACGCTGACCGTGCCGTCCTGCGCCGCGGCCGCGGCGGCCGCCCTGCCCCTGCTGGCCTCCGGCGCGCTGACCGAAGACGTGCCGCCCTTGATGGTGTTCGACAAGAACGCTCACTTCTGCCTGAACATGATGAAGCCGATCTGCGCCGACGAGGCCGAGATCCAGACCATACGCCACAACGATCTGAACGCGCTGGAAGACCTGTGCAAAACCCATGCGCGCGTGGCCTACGTCGCCGACGGGGTCTATAGCACCGGCGGCATGGCCCCAGTGCCGGAGCTGCTGGCGTTGCAGGACAAATACGGTTTGTTCCTGTTCTTCGACGAAGCTCACGGCCTGTCCACGCTGGGCCGCCACGGCCGCGGCCTGGTGCTGGAAACCATGGGCGGCATCAATGAGCGCACCTTGATCGTCACCTCGCTGAACAAGGGCTTCGGCGCCTCCGGCGGCGCCATCTTCCTGGGCCCGCGCCACGATGCGGAACGCCGCAAGCTGGCCACCCGCTTCGGCGGGCCGGTGACCTGGTCGCAACGCATCAACACCGCCGGCCTGGGCGCCATCATCCAGTCCGCGGCCATTCATCGCTCCGAGGAGCTGCCGCGCCTGCAACAGCGCTTGCAGGACAATATCCGCTTGTTCGACCAACACGTGGCCTCGGACAATAGCGGCGAGCCGCTGCCCATCCGCTTCGTCTCCATCGGCTCGGAAGAAAACACCATCTTCTACGCCAAAAGCTTGCTGGAAGACGGTTTCTACACCTCGCCCATCTTCTTCCCGGTGATCGCCAAGGGCCGCGCCGGCCTGCGCATCATGATCCGCGCCAATATGAGCGCGCAGGAGATCGAACGCTTCGCCGCCTGCCTCAATCAGTTGCGAGCCGCCCATGAATGAGAAAACCCTGACTGCGCCGCCAGCGGCGCTGGCGCAGCCGGCCGGCCGGCTGATGGCGCTGGCCTGCCTGATCGTGTTCATGGCGCAGATGGCCACCACCGTGTATCTGCCCTCGCTGCCGGCGGTGATGCGGGAGCTGGCGATGAGCCAGAGCCTGGTGGAGATGTCGATTTCCGGCTATGTGGTGGGCGCGGCCTTGCCGGTGCTGTTCTGGGGCTCGGCGGCCGACCGCTGGGGCCGGCGCGGGCCGCTGCTGATTTCGCTGGCGCTGTTCGTGGTCTGCAGCCTGCTGCTCGCCTTCGTGTCCAACGCCGCGGAGCTGCTGACGCTGCGCGTGGCGCAGGGCATCGCCGGCGGCGGCGCGGCCATCATCGCCCGCATCATCGTGCGCGATCACTGGCGCGGCGACGATCTGGCGCGCAAATTGTCCGTGCTCTCCATCGCCTTCATCACCGCGCTGGGCGGCGGCCAGTTCATCGGCGGCCTGATCGGCAAATACAGTCATTGGGAAGCCGGCTTCGCCTTGATGGCGGTCACCGGCGCCGTGGCGGCGCTGCTGACCATGGGCCTGCCGCTGCAAGCCGGCCGCCCGGCCGCCGCGGCCTCCGGCCCCAGCCCGTACTGGGGCATTCTGCGCCGCCCCGGCTTTCTGTGGCCTGCCTGCGCCGGCGGCCTGGGCTTCGCCACCACGGTGACCTTGCAAGAGGTCAGCCCCTTCGTGTTTCAGGAGCACTTCGGCCTGGCGGTGGCCGGTTTCGGCAACGTCGGACTGTTAATCGGCCTGTCTTACTTCAGCGGCGCCATGGTGGTGAACCGTCTGGTGGCCCGCGTGGGCAGGTTGCGGCTGATGCGCGCCGGCGCGGCGCTGCTGGCCGCGGCCACGCTGGCCATGCTGCTGGGCTGGCATCTGGGCCTGCTGGAGCGTCAGCCCGGCCTGTGGCTGTTCATCGGCCTCTACTGCCTGACCATCTTCGGCCAGGCGGTACTGTTCCCCAACAGCATGGCCACCGCCGTCAGCGACGCCAAGGAACACGGCGCTCACGCGATGGCGCTGTGCGGCTTCCTGCAGCAAGGGCTGGCCGGCATCGCCGCCACCGTCTCGGTGCTGCTGCATCACGACGGCGCCTGGACGCTGGCGGTCGCCGCCCTGGGCCTGTTGACCCTGTCCCAAGTGCTGTTCAAGGTGCGCGCGCGCGCGTCCTGAATCGAGAAAGCTTATTCATGTCCCGTATCGAATCCCGCGTTCCCGCCTCGGGCGAGGCGTTTGAACGCAATGCCGAAGCCTACCGCCAACTGCGCGAAGGCATCGCCGCCGCCCGCGACGCCGCCCTGCAAGGCGGCGGCCCGGAGGCGCGCTCCAAACAAGCGGCCAAGGGCAAGCTGTCCCCGCGCGAGCGCTTGTCGCTGCTGCTAGACCCCGGCACGCCCTTTCTGGAGATCGGCCAGCTGGCCGCCCACGACGTTTATGACCACGCGGTGCCCTGCGCCGGCATCGTCACCGGCATCGGCATCGTCGCCGGCCACGCGGTGGCGGTGTTCGCCAACGACGCCTCGGTCAAGGGCGGCACTTATTACCCGCTGACGCTGCGCAAACATCTGCGCACCCAGCAGATCGCCCGCGAACAAGGCCTGCCCTGCCTCTATCTGGTGGATTCCGGCGGAGTCTACCTGCCCTTGCAAGAAGACATTTTCCCCGATGAGCAGCACTTCGGCCGCATCTTCCGCAATATCGCCGAAATGTCGGCGCTGGGCCTGCCGCAGATCTCGGCGGTGCTCGGCTCTTGCACCGCCGGCGGCGCCTACATCCCGGCGATGAGCGACGAAACCATCATCGTGCGCGGCAACGGCTCCATCTTTCTGGGCGGCCCGCAACTGGTGCGCGCCGCCACCGGGGTGATCGTGGACGCGGAAACCCTGGGCGGCGCCGATGTGCACACCCGCGACAGCGGGGTGGCGGATCACTACGCGCTCAGCGACGAACACGCGCTGCGACTGATGCGGGACATCGTCGCGCGCCGCGGCCGCGGCCGGCAGTACGCGCCGCCGCAAGCGCCGCAACCGCCGCGTTACGATCCGGCTGAGCTGGCCGGCATCGTCAGCGCCAACCCGCGCGAACATATTCCGGCGCGGGAAATCCTGGCCCGGCTGCTGGACGACTCCGCCTTCGCCGAATACCGCGCCCGTTTCGGCGCCACCATTCTGTGCGGCACCGGCCACATCGGCGGCTATCCGGTGGGCGTGCTGATCAACGACGGCGTATTGTTCTCGGAAAGCGCGCAAAAAGCGGCCAACTTCATCGAACTATGCGCGCAACGCGGCATTCCACTACTATTCCTGCACAATATCAACGGCTTCATGGTGGGCGCGGAATACGAGGCCGGCGGCATCGCCAAGCACGGCGCCAAGATGGTCAACGCCGCCTCCTGCGCCCGCGTGCCCAAATTCAGCATCCTGATCGGCGGCAGCTACGGCGCCGGCAATCTGGCCATGTGCGGCCGCGCCATCGGCCCGCAGTTGATGGCGATGTGGCCCAACGCCAAGACCACGGTGGTGGGCGGCGAACAGGCGGCGACGGTGCTGGCGCTGATCCGCGCGGAGCAATTGGAGAAGCAGGGCAAGGCCTGGACGCCGGAAGAAGAGGAAAGCTTCAAGCGGCCGATCCGCGATGCCTATGAGCGCCAGGGCCAGGCGCTGTACGTGGCGGCCCGCATGTGGGTGGACGCCATCGTCGACCCGGCCCAGACCCGAGAATGGCTGGCGCTCAGCCTGGCGCTGGCCGCCGCCGCCCCGGTCCAAGACACCCGCTTCGGCGTTTTCAGGATGTAAACACCATGTTCAAACGAATTTTGATCGCCAACCGCGGCGAAATCGCGCGCCGCATCGCCCGCAGTTGCCGACGGCTCGGCATCGAGCATGTCGCCGTCTACTCCACGGCCGACGCCGGCGCGGCGCATCTGGAAGGGGCCGCGGAACGGCGCTGGATAGGCGAGGCTCCGGCCAGCGCCAGCTATCTGAACGGCGAGGCCATCATCGCCGCGGCGCTGGCCAGCGGCTGCGAAGCCATCCACCCCGGCTACGGCTTCCTGTCGGAAAACGCCGACTTCGCCCGCGCGGTGACCGCCGCCGGCCTGGTCTTCATCGGCCCCGACGCCGACACCATCGCCCAGATGGGCGATAAGGCGCGCGCGCGCCAATTGATGGCGGCGGCGGGCGTGCCGGTGACGCCGGGCTCGGCGGAAGCCACCGAATCCTACGGCCTGATCCTGGAGTGCTGCGCGGATATCGGCTATCCGGTCATTCTCAAACAGGTGGCCGGCGGCGGCGGCAAAGGCATGCAAGTGGTGTGGGAAGAAGCCGCGCTGCGCGAGGCGGTGGACGCCGCCGTGCGCGTCGGCCGCTCCAGCTTCGGCGACGGCCGGCTACTGGTGGAGCGCTACATCGCGCGGCCGCGCCATCTGGAAGTCCAGGTGTTCGGCGATAGTCACGGCAATGTGGCGCATCTGTTCGAACGCGAATGCTCCTTGCAGCGCCGCCACCAGAAAATCATCGAGGAGGCCCCGGCCTGCGCGATGCCGGCCGCCACCCGCGCCGCGCTGCTGGACACCGCGGTGCGCGGCGCGGCGGCCATCGGCTACCAAAACGCCGGCACTTTTGAATTCATCCTGGCGCCGGACGGCCAGTTCTATTTCCTGGAAGTGAACACCCGCTTGCAGGTGGAACACCCGGTCACCGAGGCCGTCACCGGCCTGGACTTGGTGGAATGGCAGCTGCGCGTGGCCGCCGGCGAAGCCTTGCCGCTGCGCCAGGAGGAGATACGCGCCGACGGCCACGCCATCGAATGCCGGGTCTACGCCGAAGACCCGCTGCGCGAGTTCGCGCCCATGCCGGGCAAGGCGCTGCTGGCGCGCTGGCCGCAAAGCTGCCGCGTGGACGCGGCTTTCGACGGCGACGGCGGCGAGGTGCCGGCTTTCTACGACCCGATGCTGGCCAAGCTGATCGCCCACGGCGGCAGCCGCGCCGCGGCCTTGGACGCGCTGCAAGCCGCCGCGCGCGACACCGCGCTGCCGGGCCTGAGCACCAATCTGGGCTTCATCGACCGGCTGTTGCGCGAACCGCGAGTGCGGGCCGGCCTGCTGGACACCCATCTGGTCGACCAGCTCGCCGCCGCGCCGGAAACCGCGCCGCTGGCCGAAGCCGTCGCCTGCGCCGCCGCCGTCGAACTGACCCTGGCCTGCGTCGAATCGTCCTCGCCCTGGCAGGGCGGCATCGGCCCGCACGACCGCGCGGCGCTGGACCCGGGCGCCCCCTTGGGCCGCCTGAGCTATCGCATCGGCGCTTCGCGCTGGCAGGCCCGCCTGCTGGAACGCGCCGGCGCCCATGCCCGCGTGGCGGTGGGAGAGCATAGCCTGCGCGTGGAACTTCGCCGCGACGGCGAGCTGTGGCGCGGCGAGGTGGACGGGCGGCAATGGAGCGCCCTGCCCTGCGGCGACGACATGGAGTTGACGGTGGGCGGCCATCGCCTGCGCTTGCAGGCGGAACAGCCGGAGGCCGCCGAGGCGGACGCCGACGCCGGCCAGCGAGTGGCCTCGCCGATGCCGGGCACGGTGGTGGCGCTGCCGGTGACCGTCGAGCAGCGGGTGGAAGCCAACCAGGTGCTGGCCGTCGTCGAAGCGATGAAGATGGAAAACCGGATCTACGCGCCGCGCGCCGGCGTCGTCAGCGCGCTGCACTGCCGGGTGGGCGACATTGTCGCCGCCGACCAGGTGCTGGTCAGCGTCGCGGCCGACGACGTTTGATCGCGCTCTAGCCGCTCAGCCATGAAAAAAGCGCGGGCCACGGCCCGCGCTTTGTCTTGGCTTGCTGGCGTTCAGGACTGCGCGGACGCGCTCAGGCCGGCCAGCTGTTGGCGTTCCGGCTGCCGGAAATCCACCGCCATCATCACCGACAGCGCGGTGATGGTGATGATGGAGAAGAAGAACACCTGACGCGCCCAGACGCGGTCGTCGGTGCTGCGCTTGTAGCCGGACAAGGCCATCTTCAGCCACCACAGGCTGGTGGCCCCGGCCACCGCCAGATAGCCGTAGCCGGCGTAGCCGCCGAAGGCCAGCATCGCGGTGGCGGCGCCGAAGGCCAGGATGTAGAGCACGATCTGGCGCTTGGCGCTGGAAATGCCCTTGACCACCGGCAACACCGGAATCCCCGCCGCCTGGTAATCCTGAAAGCGGAAGATGGCGATGGCGTAGGAATGCGGCATCTGCCACAGACAGAACATCAGCAGCAGGATGGCCGCGCCGGCGTCGAAACGGCCGGTCACCGCGCAGTAGCCGGCCACCGGCGGCACCGCGCCGGACAAGCTGCCCACCAGGGTGCCGTACACTGAATGACGCTTCATATAGAGGCTGTACACCCCCACATAGATGACGAAGCCGAACAGCACGCAGCCGAAGGCCAGCGGATTGGTCCAGCGCCACAGCGCGTAAAAGCCGGCCAGGCCGAGCAGCAGGCCGTGAGCCAGCGCCGCCCGCGCGCTCATCGCGCCAGTGACCAGCACCCGCTTGCGGGTGCGGGCCATCTTGGCGTCGATGTCCCGGTCTATGCAGTTGTTGATCGCGCAGCCGGACGCCACCACCAGCGAGAGGCCGGCCAGCGTGGCCAGCAGCAAGCTCCAGTCAACCCGGCCCTGGGCCGCCAGCAGAAAGCCGCCGACGGCCGAGATCAGGTTGCCGAAGATGATGCCCGGCTTGGTCACCTGCAAATAGCGCTTGAATGTCAAGACGGTCTCTCTCAAACCCGCCTCAACGCATCATCAGCGCGTCGGCGGTGTAGATAATCCAGATCGACAGCCCGACCAGCAGCACGATCACCATGCCGGTGAACAGGAAGGAGAAGGTGTTGAGCTTGCCCTCCTTGCTGAAGTCCAGATGCAGGAAATACTTCAGATGCACCACGATCTGCACCACCGCCAGCGCGAAGATGCCGATCGCCGTCGCCTGCGGCGTGAAGGCGCCGCCCATCACCATCCAGAACGGAATGGCGGTGAGCACCACCGACAGCAGGAAGCCGATCAGATAGCTTTTCACGCTGCCGTGCGCGGCGTGTTCATGTGCCTGGCTCATCCCATGGCTCCTTTCAGGTAGACGACGGTGAACACGCAGATCCACACGATGTCGAGGAAGTGCCAGAACAGCGACAGGCAGTTCAGACGCGTCATCGCGCGGCCGGTCAGGCCGGTCTTGGCCACTTCCACCATCATCACCGCCATCCAGATCAGGCCGGCGGTCACGTGCAGGCCGTGCAGGCCCACCAAGCCGAAGAAGGCAGACAGGAAGGCGCTGACCTGCGGGCCGTGGCCCTCGGAGATCAGGTGGTGGAACTCGTTGATTTCCAGGCCGATGAAGGCGGCGCCGAACAGGAAGGTCATGCCCAGCCAGCCCAGTACCGCGGATTTATTGCCCTTCTGACCGGCGATCATCGCAAAGCCGTAGGTGATGGAGGACAGCAGCAGCGCCGCGGTCTCCACCAGCACGTATTGCAGATCGAAGATCTCCTTGCCGGACACGCCTTCCGCCACATTGCGGAACAGCACGGCGTAAGCCGCGAACGCGCTGGCGAACAGGATGCAGTCGGTCATCAAGTAGAACCAGAAGCCCAACACGGTTTGCGAACCGCTGTCGTGGTGCTCGTGGTCGTCGTGCGCTTCGTGCGCGTCTTTTACATAAGTCGTCATGTCGGATTCAACCTGTTACGCGGTGGTGGTCGGACGCGCCGCCTTGTGCGGCTGGGCCGGGTCGCGCTCGGTGTAGTTGTCCACATCGATGCCCAGTTTTTCGAAACGCTCGCGCTCGATGGCCTCCACTTCCTCCGGCTGCACGTAGTAGTCCAGATCGTTGTCGTAGGCGCGCGCCAGCATGCAGCCGACGATGCCCACCAGGCCGACGATGGCCAGCCACCAGATATGCCAGATCAGGGCGAAGCCCAACACCGTGGTGAAGCCGCCGATATAGACGCCCATCGCGGTGTTCTTAGGCATATGGATGGGCTCGTAGGACTTCGGCACCGCGTAGGCCACGCCTTTTTCCTTCATGTCGGTGAAGGCGTCGATGTCATGCACCACCGGCAACTTGGCGAAGTTGTAGAACGGCGCCGGCGACGAGGTGGACCACTCCAGGGTATGGCCGTTCCACGGGTCGCCGCTGACGTCGGCCAGCTTCTTGCGGTCGCGGATGCTGACCACGATCTGCAGCAACTGGCAGGCGATGCCGCAGGCGATCAGGACCGCGCCGAACAGCGCCAGATACAGCCACGGTTCCCATTCCGGATTGGTGGTGTAGTTCAGGCGGCGGGTCATGCCGAGGAAGCCCAGCACGTACAGCGGCATGAAGGCGAACATGAAGCCGATCTGCCAGAACCAGAACGAGGCCTTGCCCAGTTTCGGGTTCAGCTTGAAGCCGAACACTTTCGGGAACCAGAAGGTCACGCCGGCCAGATAGCCGAACACCGCGCCGCCGATGATGGTGTTGTGGAAGTGAGCGATCAGGAACAGGCTGTTGTGCAGCACGAAGTCCGCGCCCGGCACCGCCATCAACACGCCGGTCATGCCGCCAATGGAGAAGGTGACCATGAAGCCCAGCGTCCACAGGATGGGGGTTTCAAAACGCAGGCGGCCGCGGTAAATGGTGAACAGCCAGTTGAACAGCTTCACCCCGGTCGGGATCGAAATGATCATGGTGGCGATGCCGAAGAAAGCATTGACGCTGGCGCCGGAACCCATGGTGAAGAAGTGATGCAGCCACACCATGAAGCCCAGGATGGAGATCGCGCCGCTGGCGTAGATCATGGACTTGTGGCCGAACAGGCGCTTGCCGGTGAAGGTGGACACCACCTCGGAGAAAATGCCGAAGGCGGGCAGCACCAGGATGTACACCTCTGGATGGCCCCAGGCCCAGAACAGGTTCAGATACATCATCGCGTTGCCGCCGGCTTCCGCGGTGAAGAAATGGAAGTCCAGGTAGCGGTCCAGGCTCAACATGGCCAGCGCGCCGGTCAGGATGGGGAAGGAGCTGGCGATCAGCACATTGGCCCAGGTGCAGGTCCAGGTGAAGATGGGCATGTCCATCAGCTTCATGCCGGGGGCGCGCATCTTGATCACGGTGACCAGGAAGTTGATCGCCGTCAGCGTCGTCCCTATCCCTGATATCTGCAAGGCCCAGGTGTAGTAATCCACCCCCACGTCCGGACTGAAGGCGATGCCGGCCAAGGGCGGATAGGCCACCCAGCCGGTGCGGGCGAAGTTGCCCACGCCCAGCGACAGGTTGACCAGGATCACCGCCGCCACCAGCAGCCAGAAGCTCAGCGAGTTCAGGAAGGGGAAGGCCACGTCGCGCGCGCCGATCTGCAACGGCACCACGATGTTCATCAGGCCCGTCATGAACGGCATCGCCATGAAGATGATCATGATCACGCCGTGGGCGGTGAAGATCTGATCGTAGTGATCCGGGGGCAACACGCCGTGGCTGCCGCCGGTGGCGATGGCCAATTGCGCGCGCATCATCAGCGCGTCGGCGAAGCCGCGCAGCAGCATGATCATGGCGACGATGATGTACATCACGCCTATCTTCTTGTGGTCGACCGAGGTCAGCCACTCATGCCACAGATAGCCCCATTTGCCCATTTTGGAGATCAGGGCCACCAGCATCAGCCCGATCAGGCCGACGCCGCCCAGCGCGCCCATCACAATGGGCTCGTGGAAGGGGATGGCGTCCAGCGTAAGTTTGCCTAACAGCATGTCTTGATTACTCCTTCACCGTCAGCGGTTCGCACAGGCTCTTGGCCAGAGCGGCCAGCTTCACGTCGGCCTCGGTGGCGGCCAGCGAGGTGCGGCCGGTCATGTATTTGTGCAGCACGCCCTGGAACAGATAGGGGGTGACGGCGCCGTAATAGGCCACCGGGTTCTTTTCGCTGGGCAGCACCAGGCCGCGGTAGCCATTCACGTCCAGCGCCTTGCCGGACGCCTTGACCTTGGCCACCCAAGCCTCGAACTCCGCCGGCGTCTTGGTGGCGACGGCGTTGAACTTCATGCCGGAGAAACCGGCGCCGCTGTAGTTGGCGGAGAAGCCCTTGTACACCCCCGGCTCATGCGCCAGCAGATGCAACTGGGTCTGCATGCCGGCCATCGCGTAAATCTGGCCGCCCAGTTGCGGGATGAAGAAGGAGTTCATCGCCGCATCGGAAGTGATCTTGAAATTCACCGGCACATTGCTGGGGAAGGCCAGCTCGTTGATCGTGGCGATCTGCTGCTCCGGATAGATGAACAACCATTTCCAATTCAACGCCACCACCTGCACCTCGATCGGCTTCTGATCCGAATCCAGCGGGCGGTACGGATCCAGCTTGTGGGTGGTTTCCCAGGTCAGCACGGCGAGGAAGGCGATGATGATGCAGGGAATCAGCCAGACCACCAGCTCGATCTTGGTCGAGTGCGACCATTTCGGCTCGTAGACGGCGTCCTTGTTGCTGGCGCGGTACTTCCAGGCGAAGAAGAAGGTCATCAGGATCACCGGGATGACCACCAGCAGCATCAGCGCGGTTGCCGTGATGATCAGGGACTTCTGCTCCGCCGCCACGGGGCCCTTGGGGTCAAGGATTCCGCCTTGACACCCGGCGAGCAGCAACGCCGAAGCAACAGCAAGTCCCCGCCACAGGCGTGAGGGTCTTTGGTTTCTCATCATTTACGACTTTACGGGTTGAACATTCTTGTTATCTCGCCCGGGCGCGAACGGCTGCGCGCCATCGGCCCCGGCGGCGGTAATCCAGGCCCGGCTCATGGCCGGACGGCAACAGCAAGCCCTTGCGCGGCCGATGGCCATGCAAATGCCAAAGTCATAATAAAAAGCAATGCGGAACTCGCAGCGCGAGCTGATCAAAATCGAAAGGTCGGCATGATCAATCGACAGGGGCGACGCGAATCGCTCCGAGTGGATGACGCGACAGGAGAGCGGCGACAGCCGGCCTTCTCCTGCTGGGACATCACAACGCTGACAGCCGGCGAACCCTCGGGCAGAGACGCGTCTTCCAGTAGGCAAGCAGCCCTGGACGGCGCAGAAAGCGGCGGGAGCATCCCGGTTGTGAAGCCAGGCGGCGCTATTAAAAACAGTTCGCCCCCAAGTTTCAAGGGCAAATTTGATCCAGGTTAACGGCCGCTCGCGGGGTAAATCCAGAGAGCTTGTTACAGATCAATGACGAAAATATCGCCCATGCTCAGACATGGCGTGATCTAGAACGAAAGCATGAAGTAAATACTCGAACATATACACAGTTTCAAACTGTTACAAAAAAGCCGGAACTCCCCCCTTTGCGGTGCACAAAAACAACGCGATTCAACACAAATCGCAACAAAAACATAAACCAAACCATATGGATTGACAGCCGCGGGAAAAGCGCTTCCCGCGTGGCTCAGGACTCAGGCAGGCATAGCAAGGCATTGCGCAGAAACGCTTCGAAGCTGCGGCTTTCCACCAGCCGGGCGCCGGCGCGCTGGCGCATGAAGGAAACGAACAATTCGTAGATCGCCATCGCTTCCTCGTACTCGGTCTTGCTGATCGCCAGCAGGAAAATCACCCTCGCCACGCCGCCCTCCCCCCAGGCGATGCCATGCGGCGCGATGATGGTGCACACCGTGGTCTTGCGCGCCAGCAAGCCCAGCGAGTGCGGTAAGGCGATGCCGTCGCCCAGCATGGTGCTGAGGATGTCCTCGCGCTCGCGCACCGAAGGCAGAAAATCGGCGTCGACATAGCCCTCCTCGCGCAACTGCCCGCAAACACGCTCGAACAGCGCCTGCTGGCTCAGCCCCGCTTCCGCCACCCAGAAATGCTGGGCGGAAAAATAGCGTTCCAACATATAAGGCCGGGTACGGTCCACCGCCACCAGCCGCGCCAATTGCTCCAACTGGTAATCCGACGGAAACGGCGACAGCAGCGCCACCGGCTTGCGCTTGTCCTCCAAGCGCACCGTGGAGACCACGAAATCCGCGCTCACATGCTCCAGCGCCTCGTATTCCTGACAGGACAAGGAGGCGCATACCTCCAACTGCGGGAAACGGCGCCGCAGCACCGCTTCCAAGGTGCGCAGCGTGGCGTTGCCGCCGTCGCACACCAGCAGGGCCTGCGGCCGGCGCAGATAGCCGATCTGGTAATGGCGCTCCAAGCCCACGCCGATATGCAGCACCAGATAGCCGATCTCGTTCTCCGAGATCCGGTACGGCGAGTGCTTGGCCCAGCTAGACACCGCCGCCAGCGTGAAATCGTAGGCCAGCGCGTAATGCTGCTTGATGTCGGCCAGCACCGGATTGGGCAGATTGATCTGGTAGCGCACCCGGGTGATCATGGTTTTGACGTGGGTGATCAGATCCTCTCGCAATTGCCGGTCGGCGCGCAGATCGTAACGGTAATGGCGGTTGATGTAGTCGAGGATGTAGCAGACCAAGGCGTCGGCGTCGTCGGCGTTGATCGCGCTGGGCAACATGCCGGTCAGGCTGCGCGCGGCGATGTTGACGCAGAGAAAGGCCCGCTCGGCGACGGCGATTTCCACTCCGCTCATGCGCCTCAGCAGGCCGACGATATGCGTGGCGGCCTGATCCACCGCCGGCAGCGTCTCCTCGCCGCAAAAGTCCTGCAGAGGGAAACCATCAACGATGCGCTTGGCCGCCACCGCGCAATAAAAGGTCAGGAACTGAGCGCCGTCGTCGCTGAGACGGATGCCGGCGCGGCTCAAACAGCCCGGCAGGCCGGCGCGTACCGTCGCCAGCGCGTCGGCCAGAACCGGGTCCGCGCTCAACAGCGGATGGTCCGGCCGCTCCGCCGCCAGTTGCGCCAAGAGATCGCTAAGACAGACGCGGATGGAGGATTCCGCGCCCAGCAGCTTCATGCCGTAGTGCGGCTTGGCCTCTATGCTCAGACCGTAAGCCGCCAGACGCTCTCGCACCTCGGCCATATCCGTCTGCAAGGTGGCGCGGCTGACGCACCAGGCATCGGCCAGATCTTGCAGCTTCAAGGCGTAGGCGGAGCCTAGAAATTGAGCCAGCAGGTAGTGCACCCGCTCGACGGCCTGCCGCGGGATGGCGCGGCCGGAGCCGGCCTGCGGCCGCACCCGCTGGAAGCGTTCCGGGTCGTCGGCCTGCAGCCGGTAGCCCTCGCCGCGCTTGAGCACGAAGCGCGCGCCGTGCTCGGCCAGAATGGCGTTGAGCGCGTCGATGTCGTTGCGCACGGTGCGGGTGGACACCGCCAGCCGACGCGCCAGCTCTTCCTGCGGCAGCGCTTCCGCCTGCAGGGCGGCAAAGGCCTGGGCCAGCCGCTGATAGGGGAATTTGACCATGAGCCTCTTTCTTTAAACCCATCCGCGCCCGGCCTCCCCGGACACGTCTACAACAAGGCTTTCACCATCGACAACAGCCGCTCAACGTCGCCCGGCCGGGTTTCTCCGTTCGCGTCGATGATGGAACTGTACACATGCGGAATCACCTTGGGTACGCCGGCCTCCAGCGCCAGGCGGACGATCTCGCTGAAATTCTCCAACGTGATGCCGCCGGTGGGCTCCAACCAGAAATCATGGCGCGCGCAGGCCTCCGCCACCGCCAGATACTCGTCGCGGCAATCCAGCCCGCCCATGGGGAAGTACTTGATGGAGCTGCCGCCCATATCCTTGAGCATGGCGATGGCGGTGTCCACCGGCGCCGCGCAAACCGGCGCTTCCGCGCTGAGCGGACCGGTGGACACCTTCACCAGGCCAGGAATGCCGCTGGGCGAAACCAGACCATTGACCACGGTACGCGTCTGGCCCAGCAGCGCGCGGCTGGCGCCGACGCCGGTGAACACCTGATTGACGTGCTGCGGCTGCACTTGGCCGACAATGGCGCTGACCATCTCGGACTGGCGCGGATCGCCGGCGCCCAGCCCCACCGACAAGGCATTGTCGATCAAGGCCGCGTACTCGCGCATGTCCGCCACCGCGCTGTCCACGTCGGCGTAGTTTTTCGACAGCACGCCCACCAGCACATGGCCTTCCGCCGCCTGATGAATCTGACGGGCATTGTGCTTGCTTCCAGCCAGTACATTCAAGCAAACGCGGTCTTGATAAAAATGGGGTTCCAGTTTCATGCTTGTTCTCCCGTCAGCAAGCGGCGGATGCGCGCGCCGATCTGTTCCAGCTGGGCGGCGTCCACGCTGCGCGCGTCCACCTCCAGCTTGCCCTCGTTAGCCCGGTATTCCCGGAAATAAATGGCGATGTCGCCCTGTTTCAGCGCGGCGGCGGCGGCCTCCGCGCTGACGCCGGACACGGCGGCGTCAAAAGCGATCTCGGCGCGGGCGATGTCGCGGCCGGCGGCGTCCCAGACCAGGCGCGCGCTGACGCCGGCCAGTTGGTTCAGCCCGGCGATGAAGGGCTGCAGCCGCTCCGCCATCGCCGCCCCGCTTTCCTTGTCCTGCTTCAGATAGCGTTCTATCGCGCACGTCAGGCCCAGAATGCCCTCCTTGCCCACCTTCATCGCCCGGCCTATGCCCTGGCTTTGCAGTTTGACCCATTCCACATACTGCCGGCGGCCCAAGACCAGGCCGCTGGTCGGCCCCTCGATCGCCTTGGCCCCGCTGTAGATCACCAGGTCCGCGCCCAGCCGGTAATACTCGCGCAAGTCCTCCTCCGCGGCGGCGTCGACGATCAGCGGCACCTTCCGGCGGCGCGCCACCTCGGCGGCCTCGGCCACGCCGAGCACGCTTTTCTGCAAGGCGTGGTGGGACTTGATATAGAGGATGGCGGCGGTGCCGGGGCCGACCGCGGCCTCCAGCTGCGCGGCCGAGCACTCATTGCCCCAGCCGGCTTCCACCACCTGGCCGCCGCCCAGCGCCACCATGGTGCCGACCGGCGCGCCGAAATTGACGTTGTGCCCCTTGGGCAGCACGATTTCACGCGGTCCGTTGACTGGCTGCGCGTGCAGGTTCACCAGCAGGCGCGGATCGTCGCGGACGATGACCGCGGCCACGGACTGAGCGATGCCGGCGGAGGCGCAGGACACCACGGTGGCGGCCTCCACCTCCAGCAAGCGGGCAATGTAGTCGCCGGTTTTGTCGACCAAATCCTTCATCTCGAAATACTGGCCCAGGCCCTGCGCCACCGCCCCCGTCACTTCCGGCGCCGGCGTGGACACGCCCAGCATGGTCATGCGGCCGGAGGCGTTGATCACCGGCCGCAGCAGGTACCGCTCATAGATCGAAGACATGACAAGCCTTTCCTTGTTCGGTGGGCAGCAAGACGCCGCCCGCCACCGCCGCCAGCGGCGCCAGGTTACGCACACCAGTCAGCGTGTCGCCCTCGCTGTCGCTCAGCGGCCGCGGCGCGGTTTCGATGTCGAAAATGGTGAGATCGGCGTCCGCACCCACTTCCAGCCGGCCTTTGCCGCTGAGCCGCAGCGCCTCGGCCGGCCGCCGGGTCACACAGTCCAGCACCCTCTCCAGCGGCATGCCCAGGCTCAGGAATTTGGACATTACCGCCGCCAGGCCGAACACCGGCCCGCTAACGCGGTTGCGGCAATAGATGTCCGAGCTGATGATGTCCGGGTACACCCCAAGCGCCATGGCTTCGCGCGCCACGCGGAAACTGAAGCTGGCGCTGCCGTGGCCGACGTCCAGCAACACGCCGCGCTCGATCGCCGCCCGCACCGAGGCGCGCAGCGCGCCGGCGGCGTCCAGGATGCGGTTGGGCTTGCCGTTGAAGCAGTGGGTGACGATGTCGCCCGGCTCCAGCCATTCGGCGATCTCGTCCAGCGACGGCGGGGTGTTGCCGATGTGCACCATCAAGGGCAGCGGCCCGAAGCGCCGCTGTATCTCCTTGGCCCGCGCCAGCGGCGCGACGCCGTTGGCGCCGACCACGCTGCCGCTGAGCCGCGCCTTGATGCCGACGATGAAATCGCGATGCGCGCGGATGGCCGCGCCGGCCAGCGCCACGTCGACGTCGTCCAGATTGGCCAATTCATGCTGGGTGACGAGGCCGATGCGCGAGATGTTCAGCAAGGCGCGCACATCGGTGCGGCAAGCGCCGGCCAGCTCGCGGAAGGCGGCGACGTCGTCGGCCCCTACGCTGCCGGCGTCCACCACCGTGGTGACCCCGCCGGCCACGCCCACCTGATCCGGCTCGTCGTGATAAATCGGCGAGGCCGGGTTGCAATGCACATGGCCGTCTATCCAGCCGGCGCTGAGCCGCCAGCGTCCGTCCAGCCGCAGCGTGCGCCGGGCCGGGCCGTCCAGCCGCCCCAGCCCGGCGATCTTGCCGTGACGGATCGCAATGTCCATTACCGAGCCGTCGGCCAGCAAAGCGTCCTTGATCAGCAAATCATCCATCGCCGCCTCCTCAGGCAATCGCCACCGGGAACAGCGTGCCCAGCAGCATCGCGCCCAGGATGGCGCCGCCGGTGATGGGCTTGCCCCACAGATAGAAGACCAGCGCGCCCAGCAGCGAGCCGACGCCGATGGGGATCGACGCCGCCATCGCCGACAGGATGATCAGCGGGCCGAGGAAGCGGCCGGAGGAGTTGCCCGCGCCCATCATCACGTCGGCGCCGTAAGTGGAGTTGCCCTGATTGATGGTGAATTTGCGCGCGAAGACGATCACCGCGCCTATCAGCAGGCCGATGACCAGCCCGGTAGCCAGCGCCGCGCCGAAGTTTTCCACCGGGAATAGGATCCCCGCGCCAAGGAACATTGCCGGAATGCCGAGGCCGACGCCGGTCATGATGGCGCCGCCGATGTCCAGAATGCCCACCAGCGAGCCTTCTATCACCCGGGCGAACAGGAAGCTGGCGCCAAAGGCCGCCACCGCGCCGTAAACGCCGGTATCCATGCCGGCTCGCAGCATCGAGACGAAAGCCACCTCGTTGAAAGCGCCGATGCCGTAGACGTAATACATATGCGTGCCGGCGAAAACGCCGGCGGACAACAGCCCCACCAGTAGCGGGAACGACCAGTCCGCCAGCCAGAAACCCCCGGTTTGTGCTTGTTCAGTCATCATTCTCTCCTTCAACCTCAAGCGCCGCGCACGGCGGCGTGCAGCAGTTCCAGCCAGGACGGGGCGTTCAAGTGGAAGCTGCTCAGCAGCTTCAGATCAAAGCCCCGGAAGAAGGCGCTGAGCGCGAACAAGGCCACGATGGCCGCCATCATCAACTTGGTGACCTTGTTCCAACCGCCCTCGTCCACGCCCTTGCCGATCAGAATGCCCAGCACCAGGCCCGGCACCGCATTGCCCATGATCAGCTGGGCCAGGCCGCCGAACACCGTGCCCCACAGACCGGAACGCCGGCCAGCCTCAATCGCCGCCAGCCAGAAAATCACCGGCATCACGGTGTTGACCAGCAGATTGGCCGCGGGCACCAAGACCTTGACCGCGGTGATTTGCAGCGAAGCCGGCACCGCCGAAGCGGTGGTGTTCAGGAAGGCCACCAGCAGCATGCCTATCACCCCGCACACCAAGGCCATCTTGCGCGGGTTGTGCAGGGTCTCCGCCAGGTTGCGGTTGCGCGCCAGCAGCGCCGCCGCGCCCCAATGCGGGATCACCCGGTGATCGATGTCCTGGGTGAAGGCGCCGGCGGCCACCGACGAGGCCCAGGCGTTGAAGAAGAAGCCCAGGCCGAAGGAAAAATGCGAGGCCGGATCGCCCTCGCAGGAATTGAGCTCGCCCAGGGTGCGGAAGGCGCCCATGCCCTGGGAAGTCGGCGCGTGGAACATGCGAGCCGCGCCGGCGCCCACCGCGACGCCGACCAGACCGCCTATCAACAGCGACTTGAGAAGAATGATCAGAAGCATGGCTTCCTCCTCTGGTATGAAACGACAGCCGGCGCCTAAGCTTGGCGCGCGACGAAGGGCAAGGCCTCGATATCCAGCGCCGTCACGCTGACCTCCACCTCCAGCGTGACGGCGTAGCTGAGCCTGTCCCTCGGCAGAAAGAAGAACAAAAAGCGCTCGCGGCGGCGGATCTCCTCCGCCGCGACCACCGTCACCCGCATGGGCTCGATGCGCAACAGCACCGGATGGCCTGCCGCCGTCACCGCGCGCTGCACGCCGGACAAGGCGTCGGCGCAAGCCTGCGCCTTGCTGTCGCCACGGCCGCTGACCGTCACGCTGGACTCGAAACGCCTTTGCATCGCTCAGCCGCCGTATTTCTTCTGATAGGCCGCCACCAGCCGCTGCCCCAGCTCTTCCTTGTCCATGAAGCCGAAGCCGAGCACGGTGTAGCCCTCCTCGATCGCGGTCACGCCCTCCTCCACCGAACGCATGCCGTACTTGGCCTTGTAGCCGTACTTGGTCTGCGCGGTGATAGCGCCGGCGCCGCCGCTGCCGCAGAAGGAAATGCCCAGCTGCGCGCCCTCCGCCTGCATCACGTCGCCCAGCTTCATATCCGCGGCCATGCCCGCGATCACCACCGCGCGCGCGCCGGCGGCCTCCGCGCCCGCGCCCACTTTCTGTCCCTTGCCCAGACGGTCGCCAATCACTACGGTTATCTGCGTCATTGTCTTCTCCTCTATCTCTCTATCTATGCACGGCGGACTTCAGGCCTTGTTCTTGGCCATCTCGAAATGAATGGACAGCAGCAGCGCTTCCTCTTCCGGCAGATTGCCGAACAGGGCCACCACCGCGGCGGACAGCCGCCGCGTGGTGTCCGAGATCTCGTCGAACAGGCTCTTGTCGAAATCCGGCAGCCCTTCGCCGGTCAGCGAGCGGCGCGCCATCGCCAGCACGTGCGAATCCAGCTTCTGCTGCTGAACCTCGGTCAGAGACTTGCCGGCCGCGTCCAGCAAGGCGGGAATCTGCCCCAAAACCTGGTCCGCCAGACGGCGGATAGCGGCCTGGTCAACGGCGATGGGACGGACTTGATCGTTCATGGGGTTTCCTTTGCAAAACGGTTGGCGATGTCGGGAAACTGTAATCAAGGCGCCGGCAACTGTGGACCGGTGGATTTTCCGCTTCGAAACGGAAATAGCCTGCTCGCCGGGCGGGAACAAGGCGGTCCTGACCGTGCTTGCAGTTGAAGCGCGCGGCGGCTCGGGCGATACTTCGCGGATTGACCACTGAATAGATGGATGCAAGGCATGACTCACCGCATCGTGTTTGTAGAAGACGACGCCGACCTGGCCGAGCTGATCAGCGACTTCCTGTCCCGTCATGAAATGGACGTGGTGGTGGAGCCGCGCGGCGACGCCGCGCTGGACACCATAGCCCGCGAAGCGCCGGATCTGGTGCTGCTGGACATCATGCTGCCCGGCAAGGACGGTCTCTCCATCTGCCGCGAGCTGCGCCCCAAATTCGACGGCCCCATTATCATGCTGACCTCGCTGGACAGCGATATGAACCAGATCCTGGGCCTGGAACTGGGCGCCAACGACTACATCCTGAAAACCACGCCGCCCTCGGTGCTGGTGGCGCGGCTGCGCGCCCAATTGCGCAATCTGCGGCCCGCTCAGGCCAACGCCGACGCCGCCCCGCCCAAACCGGGCACCCGGAAAGTGGTGTTCGGTCAGTTGGCGATAGACCCGATCAGCCGCGACGTGACGCTGGCCAACGAGAAGATTCCGCTGTCCACCTCGGACTTCGATCTGCTGTGGTTGCTGGCCAGCCACGCCGGCGAAACCCTGAACCGCGACATCCTGCTCAAGGAAATGCGCGGCGTCAGCTACGACGGACTGGACCGCAGCATAGACGTGGCCATCTCGCGGCTGCGCAAAAAACTGGGCGACAACCCCAGCGAGCCGTTCCGCATCAAGACGGTGCGCAACCGCGGCTATCTGTTCTCCTTGTCTGGCTGGGAGTAAGCGCGCATGCGCCGATTGTTCATCCAGTTCTACCTGCTGCTGATGACCTGTTTCCTGGTGGCAGTGGTCTTGGTGGGCGCGGTCTACAAACAGGCGGTGGACGATGTGGGCGAGCGCTATCTGTCCGACCTGCTGCGTACCACGCTGTCGCTGATCGAGGCCGATTTGCGCGGCGTGCCGGAAGACCGCTGGAGCGAAACGCTGGCCAACTCCGACCACGGCTTCACCTTCCGCGTCAAAGTGGAAAAGATGAGCAGCTATCTGCTGGACGACGAATCCAAGCAGGCGCTGGACCGCGGCGAAATCGTGATGTTGGAAGACAAATATGTATTCCTGCAAAAACTGGAGGACAGCAACTACCTCTTGGTGGCCGGCCCGCTGCGCTATCTCTTTTTCCTGCATCAGCTCAAATGGTTCGACTACGCGCTGCTGGGCTTCATCGGCCTGTCGCTGGCGATCCCGGTTTTCCTGTGGATGCGCCCGCACTGGCGCGACCTGGTGGCTCTGGAACAGACCGCCGGCAAGCTGGCCAGCGGCAACCTGTCCGCCCGCGTCGACCTGCCGCCTCGCTCCGGCGTCAGCCAGCTGGGCGTCGCCTTCAACCACATGGCCGACAATATCGCCGCGCTGATCAATAGCAAGAAAACGCTGACCAACGCCGTGGCCCATGAGCTGCGCACGCCGCTGGCGCGACTGCGCTACCGGATGGCGCTGCTGGAAGGCGACGAAAGCAGCCCGGAGCGGCAGGCGATCGAGCGCGACCTGTCCGCCATCGACAAGCTGGTGGAGGAGTTGCTGCTGCACGCGCGGCTGGACCGGCCGGAAGCGCCTCTGAAGCTCAGCAGCTTCGACGCCATTCCCTGGGCCAAGGACCGCATCGCCGGCCAAGCCGCGTTGACGCAGGACATTCAATGGCTGGAGCCGGCCGGCGCCAGCCTGGCCATCACCGCCGACGAACACCTGCTGACCCGGGTGCTGGACAACTTCCTGTCCAACGCCCGCCGCCACGCCAACCGCCTGGTGCAAACCAGCATCATCGTCGAGCAGCGCCACTGCATCATCATGGTGGACGACGACGGCCCCGGCATCCCCGAACAGGACCGCAGCCGGGTATTCGACGCCTTCGTGCGGCTGGACGAAAGCCGCGGCCGCAAAACCGGCGGCCATGGTCTGGGCCTGGCCATCGTCGCCGGCATCGCCCGCGCCCACCGAGGCGAAGTCAAAGTGGAAAGCTCGCCGCTGGGCGGCGCGCGCTTCCTGTTCCGCTGGCCGATCTGAACCTCGCCGCCGCCCTGCATGTACATTCCGTAACATTGGGATACACAGAGAGCATAGACTCAGCCCCTTGTCATGGTTAGCATTTCGGCCTGAAAAGGACTATGTGTCCACTTTCATACCAATCCAAGAAACTTAGGAGTTTCATAAATGAAAAAGCTGGCTCTGCTTGCTCTGACCGCTGCTTTCAGCCTGGTGTCCGTTAACGGCTTCGCCGCTGAAAAAGCTGCCGCTTCCGCTCCGGTTGCGATCCACAAGGCTAAAAAAGCCGAGAAAAAAGTAGCGAAGAAAGAAGCTTCCGCTACTCAAAAAGCTCAGGCCGCCAAAGCCGAAGCTTCCGCTCCGAAGGCTAAAAAAGCCAAGAAGCACGTAGCTAAGAAAGAAGCTTCCGCAGCTCAGAAAGCTCAAGCCGCCAAAGCCGAAGCTTCCGCTCCGAAAGCTAAAAAAGCCAAGAAGCACGTAGCCAAGAAAGAAGCTTCCGCCGCTCAGAAAGCTCAAGCCGCCAAGGCCGACGCTTCCGCTCCGAAAGCTAAAAAAGCCAAGAAGCACGCCAAGAAAGAAGCTTCCGCCGCTCAGAAAGCCCAAGCCGCCAAGGCCGACGCTTCCGCTCCGAAAGCTAAAAAAGCCAAGAAGCACGTAGCTAAGAAAGAAGCTTCCGCCGCTCAGAAAGCCCAAGCCGCCAAGGCCGACGCTTCCGCTCCGAAAAAAGCCAAAAAAGCCAAAAAGCACGTAGCTAAGAAAGAAGCTTCCGCTGCTCAGAAAGCTCAAGCCGCTAAAGCCGACGCTTCCGCTCCGGCTAAAAAAGCCGCTAAAAAGCACAAAAAGCACGCTGCTAAGAAAGAAGCTTCCGCTGCTCAGAAAGCCCAGGCCGCTAAAGCCGACGCTTCCGCCCCGGCCAAAAAAGCCGCTAAAAAGCACAAAAAGCACGTAGCCAAGAAAGAGGCTTCCGCTGCTCAGAAAGCCCAAGCCGCTAAGAAAGAAGCTTCCGCTCCGGCCAAGAAAGCCGAGAAGAAAGCTTCCAAAAAAGCTGCTTCCGCTGCCAAGTAATCAGGTAGCGAGCATTGCCGGCACCTCCGGCAATCGCACATAATTCGGGGCGCTTCGGCGCCCCGTTTTCATTTGCAAGGCCACACTCGATGAAACTCCCCCTGCTTGTCCTCAGCCTGCTGCTGGCGCCGCTGGCTTCCGCCGCCCCCAAACTCTCCGCGGAACACAAAATCCTGTTCTTCGGCCAGGACGATCGCGTCCGCACCCGCCCCGACCATCAACCCTGGCTTGCGGTAGGGCAATTGCAAACTCGCTCCCGCACCATTTGCACCGGCGCGCTGGTGGCCCGCGACGTGGTGCTGACCGCAGGCCATTGCTTTGTTGACGAGAAAGGCCGTTTCGATCCGGCGGTCAGCTTCACCGTCGGCCTGTGGGGCGACGAATACACCGCCCGCAGCAAAATCCTGGAAGTGCAGGTGGACAAGAGCTTCCTCAAAGGCCTGGACCGCCGCGCCGACGGCCTCTACATCCCGCCGCGCATCGCGCCGCGCGACTTCGCCTTCGTCCGCCTGGCCACCCCGCTGGGCGACACCCAGGGCGTGTTGCCGGTCTTCAGCGGCAACGCCAAGCAGTTGCGCGAATTGCTGAACCAGCGGAGCTGGACGCTGACCCAGGGCGGCTACCCCATCGACGATCAGAAACACCTGCTGGTGCACAACGCCTGCAAGGCGACCAAGCTGCGCCCGGACGGCCGCCTGACCCACCGCTGCGACACCCTGGAGGGCAATAGCGGCTCGCCGGTCTTCGTGATGGGACCGGGACAGCCGGTCATCGTCGCGGTGCAAAGCTCCGCCCCCGTCGCCGCGCGACGCAAACAAGAAGACAATATGAGCGTCAGCGCGCCGATGTTCTACGATGCGCTGCAGCAGTTCATACGCAAGAGCGCCAAGCCATGAAAAAAGCCCCGTTTCCGGGGCTTTTTTATTGAACAGAGCTTAAGTCTTCACTCCGCCAGCACCTGGCGCTGCAAAGCTACCAGTTCGCCGATTCCAGCTCGCGCCAGGCCCAACATCGCCTGCAACTCTTGATCGCCAAACGGTTCGCCTTCAGCCGTGCCCTGCACTTCGACGAAACGGCCATCGCCGGTCATCACCACATTCATATCGGTGTCGCAGTTGGAGTCTTCCGCATAATCCAGATCCAAGACCGGCACGCCCTGGTACAGCCCTACCGAAATGGCGGCTACCTGGTCGCGCAGCGGGTTCTCGCTCAGCTTGCCCTCGCGCAGCAGCAGGCCGATCGCGTCGGCCAAGGCCACATAAGCGCCGGTGATGCTGGCGGTGCGGGTGCCGCCGTCGGCCTGGATCACATCGCAATCAATCTGGATCTGGCGCTCCCCCAGCTTCTCCAGATCCACCACCGCGCGCAGCGAACGGCCGATCAGGCGCTGGATCTCCTGAGTGCGACCGGACTGCTTGCCGGCGGAAGACTCGCGCCGCATGCGGGAGCCGGTGGAACGCGGCAGCATGCCGTACTCGGCCGTTACCCAGCCGCGGCCCTTGCCCTTCAGGAAGCCCGGCACGCCGTCGTCCACGCTGGCAGTGCAAATCACCTTGGTATCGCCGAACTCGATCAACACCGAGCCTTCGGCGTGCTTGAGGTAATGGCGGCTGATCCGCACCGTGCGTAGAGCATCGGCGGGGCGTTGGGAAGGTCGCATCATGTCATCGTCCAGAACGGTAAATGCCGACGATTATATCAGTCGTCACCGACGACGGCGCTTAGTCGCGCTTGCCCGCCACCCGGCTGGCCAGAATCTCCTGATGCATGGTCTCCAGATTGGAATCCAGAATCATCCGCCCCATCTGGCGCGGCGTCGCCGTTTCCGTGTCCAGCACGTCCTCGCGCTCGCCGTAATCCTGTGTCTCGTCCAGCAAGGTGACCGCCGCCGCGGACAGATTGTCCCCGCCGGCGCCGGCGCGGCGCTCCGCCACGTTCATCAACGCCGGCAAGACCTGGCTGACGTTGCGACGGACAAACACTTTTTCCAGCTCCGGGTCCATGACTTGCGACCACAGGCCGTCTGAACACAGCAGGATGGAGCAACCCGCGCCCACGCTCTGTTTCTCGCCGACGTCGATGTCCGGATCACTAGCCGCGCCCAGACAGTTGTAGATCTTGTGGCGCTCCGGATGCACCTTGGCGGCGTCCTCGCTCAACTGGCCCTGATCGATCAGGCGCTGCACCTGGGAGTGGTCTCGCGAACGCAGCCGCAGGCCCTTATCATCCAACAGATAGAGCCGGGAATCGCCGACATGACACCAGTACAACTGGCCTTGCTGGATGATGGCGGCCACCACCGTGGTGCTCGGCACCTCCGGCAGCCGGTGGTCGGCGGCGTAATCGAGAATGACTTGATGCGCGGTGCTGACCGCGTTGACGAGAAAGCGATTGGGATGCGTCAGCGTCGGCGTGGCTTGCTGGTAGAACAGCTCGCTGAGCAGATCCACCGTGATCTGCGCCGCCACTTCGCCGCGCAAATGCCCGCCCATGCCGTCCGCCACCGCCAGCATCACGGCGTCGCGAGAGTGCGCGATCACCAGCCTGTCCTGGTTGTACGCTCGCCCGCCGATTCGGCTTTCCTGATAGATGGATAGTTTCATGCCGATCCCCTCATCATGAGCGTCCGCCAGTCAGGTTTTTTATCCATCCCACCCACTTGCTGCCCGCCAGTTCTTCCGGCGGACTGTACTCTTCCGCCATCAGACGCTTTTGCAGCCCCGGCACGGTGGCCGGCCTCTCTTCCGGAGACAGCGCCAGGCACTGGTCGGTCAACTCCAGCAACTCGCGGGAATACAAATGACGAAACGCCTTGCTCGCCGGCGTCAGCCTGTCGCTTTCCTTGCGCTCCTTGGAAATCTGCGGCGTACCGCCGCCCATGCAGGCGTAAAGACAGGCGCCCAAGGCGTAGATGTCGGTCCAGGGCCCGAGCGGCGCGTCTTTCTCATACTGCTCGGGCGCGGCGAAACCGGGGGTGTACATCGAGGCGAAATGTTTGTCGCGGCGAGACAAAGTCTGCCTGGCCGCGCCAAAATCCAGCAATAGCGGCGCGCCGTTGCGGCGCAAATAGATATTGGCCGGCTTGATGTCCAGGTGCAGCAGGCGCTGCAGATGAACTTCGCGCAGCCCGGACAAGAGCGCGGCGAACCATTTGCGCAAACGCCGCTCGTCCAACCGGCCGCCGGCCAGCTCCAGCTCGCGCACCAGCGAACGACCGTCGGCGTACTCCATCACCATATAAACCGTCTGATTCGCACGGAAGAAGTTGATGACGCGCACCACGGTGGGGTGGGAAATGCCGGAAAGAATCCGTCCTTCCTCGAAGAAACACTTCAAGCCCAGGTTGAAAGCCTCCCTATCCAGCTCGTGCGGCACCGTCACATGGCCATCCTCGTCCCGCAGCGCCAGATTGCGCGGCAAGTACTCCTTGATCGCAAACTTATTGTCCTGATCGTCCAAGGCCAGATAGACAACGCTGAATCCGCCCACTGAAAGTTGGCGGACAATCGTGTACTCCCCCAGCCGGGAGCCGGCCGGCAGAGCTGTCTGCTGGTTCGATTGAGTCATGAGGTGTCAGTTGTTATAGTGTCCGCAGGCCTTGGATTGAGCTTAGCAAAGCAATTCGGGCCCAGCCTTGAGAATGTAAACAATCCGCTCATCTAAGGGGGTGTCTGATGATTTTAAGTATGACAGGCTTTGCCGCAAGCAGCAGGGAATTTCCCGGCGGCTTGCTTAGCCTAGAAATTCGCTCGGTCAACCACCGTTACCTTGATCTGCAAATGCGCTTGCCGGAAGAATTGCGCGTGATCGAGCCGCAATTGCGCGAACTGATTTCCGCCAAAGTCAGCCGCGGCAAGCTGGAATGCCGCGTCGGCATCAATCAGGTGGACAGCGCCGCTCCTACCCTGGAACTGAACCAGCCCATGCTGCAGCGGCTGATCGAAGTGTCGCAGCAAGTGCGCGAGCAGACCGGCGAAAGCCGCGGCCTGTCCGTGGGCGAACTGATGCGCTGGCCCGGCGTGATGAAAACCAACGAACTGGCGCCGGAAGTGCTGCAGCAACTGTGCACGGAAAGCCTGGCGGTGGCGCTGAAGGATTTCAACGCCTCGCGCGGCCGCGAAGGCGAAAAACTCAAGGTGGTGCTGGAAGAACGCATCACCGGCATGGAAGCCATCGTCGTCGCCATCAAACCCAAGCTGCCGGCCATTCTGGACGCCCATATGTCCAAACTGTCCAGCCGCCTGCAAGAAGCGCTGGGCAATGTCGACGAAGACCGGCTGAAGCAGGAATTCGCGCTGTTCGCTCAGAAAATAGACGTCGATGAAGAACTGGCCCGCCTCAGCACCCATCTCAGCGAAGTGCGCCGCATCCTGAAGGCCGGCGGCCAATCCGGCAAACGCCTAGACTTCCTGATGCAGGAACTGAACCGCGAAGCCAACACGCTGGGGTCCAAATCGGTGTCCACCGAAACCACCCAAGCCTCGGTGGAGCTGAAAGTCCTGATTGAACAGATGCGCGAGCAGATCCAGAATATCGAGTAAGCACGACGCCGGTGGCCAAAGCCGCCACGGCAAGCGTTCCTAGACCTTAGGGAAAGACCAAGACATGACCAAAGCAGAACTGATCGCGGCATTGGCGGAAACATCCGGCCTGAGCAAGGCCGACGTGCTCCGCGTATTGGGCGCATTTGACGAAGTGCTGCAAAACGCGCTGGCCAAGGGCGATGAAATCACCACCGTGGTGGGTAAATACAAAGTCAAGGAAAGCGCCGCGCGAACCGGCCGCAACCCCAAGACCGGCGAAACCATCGAGATCGCCGCCAAGCGTAAAGTGGTGTTTCTGCCCAGCAAACAGTTGAAGGACAAGGTCGCCTGAGGCACCCTCCGGCGCTTCTGCTAAAACAGCGAGGCCTAGCCTCGCTGTTTTTTTGTCCGCAGCTTCAGTTCTGCCGCCAGATCAGCCGGGCGATCGCCGACGAATCCAACTCGCCCTCTCCCTCTGCCACCAACTGATCGATCAGGCCCGACACCCGTTCGGCCTCCGGCAAACGGATGCCCTGCTCGCGCGCCGTCTCCAGCACAATGCGCATGTCCTTGGCGTGCAGCTTAGCCTTGAAACCCGGCGCGTAATTGTCATCTATCATGCGCTGGCCGTGGATATCCAGCACCTTGCTCTGCGCAAAACCGCCCAGCAAAGCCGCCCGCACCGGCGCGGGATCGACATTGCAGGCTTGGGCCAATTTCATGATTTCCGCCACCGCGGCAACCCCGACGCCAACCGCGATCTGATTGCAAGCCTTGGCCACCTGGCCGGCGCCGCTGGCGCCGATATGGGTAATGGTCTGCCCCATGGCCTGCAAGGCCGGACGCGCCCGCTCCAGGGCCTCGGCCTTGCCGCCGACCATGATGGTCAGCATGCCGTTGACGGCGCCCACCTCGCCCCCGGAAACCGGACAGTCCAGGAAGTCCACGCCGAAAGACGCCAACTTCTCCGCAATGCGGCGCGCGCCATTGGGCGCGATGGTGCTCATATCGGCGCATACCAGGCCCGCGCCGGCGCCGTGAACCGCGCCTTCCTCGCCCAGCAACACCTGCTCAACGTCCGCGGTGTCCGACACATTGGTGATCAGCAGCTCAACCTGGCCTGCCAGCGCGGCCGGGCTGTCAGCCCAGCTAGCGCCGGCCCGCAACAAATCCTCCGCCCGTTCGCGGCTGCGCGCCCATACCGCCACCTGGTGGCCCGCCTTCAACAGATTCAATACGCAGGGACGGCCCATGATGCCCAGACCGATATAACCGACTTTCATTTGCGACTCCACGATGAAAACGACATTCATCGAGGATAAGGGGAAGCGCGCCGCAACGCCAGCGCGCGGCGGAGGGAAATCAGGGCTCGGGCAAGGGCGCCGGCTTGCGCCCGCCCAGCCAGGCCTCGAATTCATAATCCTTGCCGGAGGCGTGATGCTCCAGAAAATAGACGAAGGCCAGCACCTCGGCCACCGCGCGGTAGAGTTCCGGCGGGATGTTCTTATCCAGGTCCACCTGCATCAGCAAGGACACCAGTTCCGGGGAATCATGGACGAACACGCCGGCTTCCCGCGCGCGGTCGATGATGCGCTCGGCCAGCTCGCCGTAGCCCTTGGCGACGACCTTGGGGGAACGGTGACCCTCCTGGTAAGACAATGCCACCGCCGAGCGGCGCTTGTCCTCACTCGGCGGCCGAGCCATCGTCCTTCACCACCAAGCTGGCCAGAGCCAGGCCGGCCGAGGCCAAGCCCGCCTCCAGCCGACTGGCGTTTTGAGTGATCAGCTGTCCCGCTTGTTCGTCTTCGGCGGCAAAAGACACCTGCACCGTCTGGCCCACCAGGCGGATGCGCGCCGCCATGCCGCCCAAGGCCGGCAGGTTCAAGGATAAGTTGGTGGACCAGGCCTGCATCTCCTGCTGGCCATTGCCCTCGCGGTCGGCCTCGGTCTTTTCCTGCTCGATCACCATCTGCATGGGCTGGCCGGGCCAGGCCATGCCTTGAAACTGCAGTTGCTGGTTTTCCAGGCCGTTGAGCTGCCTTTGCACCAGATTGCCCAACTCCTGGGCTTGAGCCTGCGCCTGCGGCCGCGCGCTGGCCGCCGCGTGCTCGGTATTGGCCAGCGCCTGGCTCATCTTGGCCTGCGGCTCCTGCTTGATCTCGGCCAGGCTGGTGCGGCCATCGGCGAAGTCCTTCAGATGAGACTCATAAAACAGCCCGCTCTTGGCCACCCCCTGCTGCAAATCCTCCGCCACCTTGGGCGGGGGCTGCTGCGCCGCGTTGACCAGCACCGGCTTACCCGTGTCGCTGGTCTGGGTGGACAACAGGTGCGTCAGATACTTGGAAGCCGGACTCAAAGCCACCTGCACCGAGCTGGCCTTGTTCTGCTCCGCGCTTTCCTTGCTTCCGTCCTGCAACAGAAAAGTCAGCGCCGGCTGCAAGGACGCCACCTTCAATTGCAAGGTATCCCCGCTTACCGTCGCGCCCTGAGGCAGGTTCAGAGTAAACAGCGCATTCTTGATCAATACCGCCAGCTGGTTATTGTCCAGCCGATCCGCCACGCGCGCGGTCACCTGCTCGCCCAGCAACAGCGTAGGCAAGCGACTCGGCAGCGTCGCGGTTTCCAGCAACAGCTTGGCCCCCTCGCCCAACAACTGCGAGGGGTTGATCTGTTGCGCCGGCAAGACGCCGGTATTGATCGACGGAATCATGAGGTGGGACTATTTCGGTACAGGGAAACGATCAACTCGGCCTCGCTGCGGGAAATGCCGCAGCGGGAGGCCACTTCGGAAGCCGTCAGGCCCTGGCGTATCATCTCGATAGCCTGGTTGTAAGGGCTGAGTCCGACATCTCCGTGCGCCTGCTGCTCCACGCGGGACAATAGGCGTGACATATCCCGCTGCATAGCGCTGATCTGCTGCTGCTGCTGGTCGAGATACATGGTGGTCAAGCTGTCGCGTTTGGTTTCCAGGCGCAGCACGCGCCAGTAGACATACGCTACCGCCATGGCCAGCATCAGCCAGAGCACGACCATCAGGTATGGGAAGAAGGTGCCGGACATCTTGGTTCCCCATGGAAGAGTTTCCGCCGTGACTTAATTTTATGGCGAAACCTCCAACAACCCAAGGCCAACCCGCCATCAAATCAACCCCGCCGTCCTGGCCGGGCAATCACGGCGGCTTGCGGTCAACGATAGTGCTTGAGCACCCGGGAATTCTGATTGATCAGCACCAGTTCAGAACGGAGCGCTTCTGACCACTGTACCAGATCGGCCTGGATTTCCTCCCGTCGCCGCACCAGTTCGCGCAGCCTGTCGCGCTGAGTTTCCTCCAGGCCCGACAGCGCCTCCTGGGTCAGCGAAGCCAACAGCCGCGACATCAGCTTTTCCTGCTGCGCCTGCAAAGCGCTGAAACGCTCGTAGTCTTTGGCGGATACCGCGGCGGACACCTGGGGCGTCAAGGCCTCCAGTTCCGCCACCAACTCAACCAAGGCCGTCGCGCGCGTCGCCGCCGTCATGCGCCCGCCGCTGCGCTGGCCGCGGGCTGGCTGCGGTCAACCTGCTGCCAAGCGGGAAGAATGGTTTCCAACAACCCGCGTACTTCAGCCAGGATTTCCAGATCGTTCTTGAGGCTGGCCCGCCCCAAACGCGTCTTCATATAGAGGTACAACTCGTTCAGATTGACGGCGGCCTCGCTGCCGGCCTCGACATCCAAAGCAATGCGCAGACCTTCGATGATGTCCATCGCCTTCGAAATCATGCGCGCCTTTTCATCAAAGCGCTGAGCTTCGATCGCAATGCTGGCGGTCATGATCGCCTTGATTGCGCCCTCGTACAGCATGACCACGATCCCAATCGGGCTGGCGCCGTATACCGCGGCCTTCAAGGCGTCGTTTTCATAAGCCTTGTTGAATTGCTTCAACATTCTGGAGTTCAGCATAGTGTTACCACCGGCAGAGCCAGGTCACCGGGCGCTCCAGCCCGATCCGACCTCAGCGTAAAATCATGACGAGAGACCAAATTCATACTTGAGACATCAGGCCGCTAAGATTATTGGTGGCCGCGGTCATTTTAGATAATGTCGAGTTCAACGCGGTGTATTGCTGGATATATTGTTTCTGCCGCGCAGCAAGCCGGGCAGTCAACGCATCCTGCGAAGCTTTCTCGGTGCTGATACGCGAGTTGATCGAACTCTTGCTGCTTTCCACAACGCCACTGGGGCCTAGCAAGCTATTGATTTCCTTATTCAACAACTGCGCAATCCCGGTAGTGCTGGTATTTCCGAATAGATTTTTTACCGCGGTCGGATCTTTTTTCAGAGCATCGTTGAACTTGGTCTGGTCCAGCTTGAGAGTGCCGTCCTTTTGAATGGCAATCCCGATCTGGGACAGGTAAGCATACGAGTTGACCGGGTCGACGCCGGGAATAGATTTGGTCAATACATCCTGCAGCTTTTGCTGAATCGACAAAATCGAGGCATTGCCCTTCATGCTGCCGGCGCGCGCATCCTTGATCGAACTTAATACTTGATTATACGCGTCGACAAAACCTTGCAGATTTTTACCGATGCCAGCGGTGTCCTGACTCAGCGTCACCGTGGTGGAAATGCCGGCCCCACCTTTGTACAGATCCAGCTCGACCCCTGGAATCGCATTGCTTACTTTATTACTACCGGAAGACACCCGAACGCCATTCACGGTCAGGTCAGCATTGCCAGCATCCTTGGACTCATTAGCGGCGGTCGAACTTTGCGTCAAACCCGCCAGCGCCGAACCACTGGTTGTACCTGAGTCGGTGCCGCCAGCGCTAATGGTGAATTTATTGTCGGTACCGGAGGCTGTCGACGCTACCACCAGCTTATAGTTATCGCCGTTTTTCACAACGGAGGCGTTAACCCCCATGCCCTCGGCGTTGATCTTGTCGGAAATGGACTGCAGAGTAACTTTGTCGCCGGGCTTATCCCGCAACTTGACCGTCTGTTCCTTGCCGTTGATGGTGAACTTTAGCTCATCAGGCGCGCCGGTAATTTCCGCTTGCGCGTCCTTGATATCTGCACCGTTGAACTGGTCAAACACCAGTTGCCGGGAGGTTGCCAGGTTGGCCACGTTGACGACATAGGTGCCGCTGACGCCACCGCTGGTAGTACTAACGCCGGCAATGGAGGAGTCGCTGGACGAGGCCTTGAACGCTTGCAAAAACGACCCGGAAGACAAACTGGTGATCGCGCTTTGCAGCGCGGACAACGCAGATCCTATCTTGCCGAGGTCGCTCAGCTGGGTGTTGTAGCCATCCAGTTTCTTCTGGCTGGCGACCAATGGCCGGGAATCGATCGCCATCAGCTGGCTTACGATGGTTTGGACGTCGAGCGAGCCGACCGATGTTGTTATCCCTGCCATGTTCATCACCCTTTATGTGTATTTTGTTGAGCCGCTCCCGGGACTCAAGCTTTGTCCTTCAGCAGCATGCCCTTGAAGTCGCCGATCGCCTTGGCGATCCGGATTGCATCCTCGGAGGGGATCTGCCGGATCACCTTCTGAGTTTCTTTGTCCACGACTTTCACCACCTGCAAATCAGTGTCCTTGTCCACTGAGAACTCCAGCTGGTTATTGTACAGCGAGGCCACGCTGTTCAGTTGCTTCAGCGAGGACTGCAACTGTTCGGTAACCGATGGTTTTGCCTTGGCCGCGGTATTCTGCGCTTGCTGTTGCTGTGCCTGACCTGCGGCGGCAACGGCCTGAGCATTCTCCGGCAAAGCGGAAGCAGCCTTATCGGCCCCTTGCCCACTCTGCGCCAGTTCCACCGTTTGCTGCCGCGGCGTGGAAGCGCCCGCGTTGGCAATCGGCAGTGATTGTAAAGAAGGTATTTGCATGGTAACTCTCCTGACGCGCGCAGCTCCGGTTGCCCAACCAACCGGAGCCGCCGCTGGCTCATACCATCATTCTAGACTTATTGCAGCAGGGTCAGTGCCGACTGCGGCAGCGAGTTGGCGTTCTTCAGAATCGAAGTGCCGGCCTGTTGCAAAATCTGGTTCTTGGTCAGGTTAGCAGTTTCCGCCGCGAAGTCCACATCCACGATACGGCTGTTGGCTGCGGTCAGGTTTTCCACGTAGTTCTGCAAGTTGGCCACTACCGCATCGAAACGGTTCTGCACCGCACCGAAGGTGGACCGGATGTTCGAGATCGAAGCGATATCGGCATCCAGCGACGATAGCGCGCCAGATGCTCCACCCTGAGTGGTCACACTCACAGTACCGGTATTGGTCAAGCTCGAGTTGTAGCTATTCAAAACGCCGGCGGAAGTCAGGTCAGTCGACGAAATGGAAACTTGGTTGTTGGTCGCGCCGGACGAGCCCACCTGGAAGGTCAGCACTGAGCCACCGGACAACAGGCTGGTGCCGTTGAACTGAGTGGTTTGCACGATACGCGAGATTTCCTGGGTCAGCTGATCCACTTCGCTTTGCAGCTGCGAACGGTTGGTGTTGCTCACCGAGCCGTTGGACGCTTGCACCGCGATTTCGCGGATACGCTGCAGGTTGTTGGCGATCTGGCCCAAGGCGCCTTCAGCGGTCTGCCCGACGGAAATGCCGTCGTTGGCGTTCTTGATCGACTGGTTGTTACCACGGATAGCGGCGGTCAGAGTCTGGGAAATCGCCAGACCTGCGGCGTCATCCTTGGCGCTGTTCACGCGCAGGCCGGAAGACAGGCGCTGCAAAGAGACCTGCAACGCGTTGTTCGAATTGCCGAGGTTGCGCTGCGCATTCAGCGAAGCAATGTTGGTGTTGACGGTAATAGCCATGTTAGTTCTCCTGAGATACAGTTGGGCAAAGCGACTTGCTTACTCACCATATCGTCAATGCTGCAATAAACTTTACAGCCAGAACGTGAATTTTACCGCCACCCCGACATCGCCCCCGCCTAGGACCCAGCCCCTCGGTGAACGAGACCCCGCCCAATCAGCCAGAGCCCGTTCATCCAAGACTTACTGCAGCAGCGTCAGAGCCGATTGCGGCAGCGAGTTGGCGTTTTTCAGAATCGAAGTGCCAGCCTGTTGCAGAATCTGGTTCTTGGTCAGGTTAGCGGTTTCCGCCGCAAAGTCCACGTCGATGATACGGCTGTTAGCCGCAGTCAGATTTTCAGTGTAGTTCTGCAGATTGTTGACGACCGCGTCAAATCGGTTCTGTACCGCACCAAAAGTCGAGCGGATGTTCGATATCTGCGCAATATCCGTATCCAGTGCCGACAAAGCAGCGGAAGCCGCGCCCTGAGTTGTTACATTAATGGTGCCAGTATTGGTCAGGCTGGAATTGTAGGCGTTCAACGTGCCGGCCGAGGTCAGGTCGGTGGAGGAAATCGACACCTGGTTGGTCGCCGCGCCGGACGAGCCCACCTGGAAGGTCAGTACCGAGCCGCCGGACAACAGGCTGGTGCCGTTGAACTGAGTGGTCTGAACGATACGCGAGATTTCCTGAGTCAGTTGGTCCACTTCGCTTTGCAGCTGTGAACGGTTGGTGTTGCTGACTGAACCGTTGGATGCCTGTACCGCAATTTCACGGATACGCTGCATATTGTTGGCCAGCTGGCCCAAGGCACCTTCAGCCGTCTGACCAACCGAGATACCATCGTTGGCGTTCTTGATCGCCTGATTGTTACCACGGATGGCGGAAGTCAGGGTCTGGGAAATGGCCAGACCGGCGGCATCATCCTTGGCGCTGTTGACCCGCATGCCGGAAGACAGACGCTGCAAAGAGACCTGCAACGAGTTGTTGGAACTGCCGAGGTTGCGCTGCGCGTTCAGCGACGCAATATTGGTGTTTACGGTAATAGCCATGTTATTCCCCTTAAGAGATCAAAACTGCGTCAAGCGGAACGCCGTGATTTGCGCAGCATGCTTACTAGATCGTCTAAAGGTTAATAAACTTGACCAAAATGGTATTTTTACCAAATATCAGCCTCAACTAATCTACCTTGCTCCTCTTCTGATCATAGATTGCCTATCGACAAAACAAAAAATGCCCTGCAGTCCATCGCAGGGCATTTCTTCAAAACATACAGCTCAACGCTCACCCATGCAGTACACGGAACCAATCTTCATTGTGCTCCTCCAGCCAGTAGTGCCGCTCCACCCACTCCCTTAGCAGCCTCCCTTCATGCTCACTGGCGTCCAGGTCATACACCCTGCTTCTGATTGCCTCAATCCAGGCCTCCGCAACATTAGGCACCCGGCACACTGGAGCAGCATTGGTCTGATAGGGATAAATATCCGTGCACACAACCGGCCATCCTAAAGCGCCATACTCAAGCAAACGCAGATTGCTCTTGGCCTCGTTAAAGGCATTGAGTTCCAACGGTGCCACCGCCAAATCTAGGTTCAATTTGGCAATCGTCTCTGGGTATTGATCAAACGGCACTGAGTGATGCACCTCAGCCACATAAGGGCGGAATTGAGGCAAGCACATACCCATGAAAACCCAATCCACTTCCGCTGCGGTTCGCTTGATAACCTCAAGCAACAGCTCCAAATCTCCCCGGTGTTGAGACGCGCCAACCCAACCAACCCGAGGCTTCGCACCAAGCCGTCTTTGCGATCTCAACTGCCCCCACACGCTTTTCCGCAACCGATTCGGCACTACAACTATCTCATCCACCATTCCTTGAGTGAACTCGGCCAACGGCTCGGTCGACACCACCAAGGCGTCGCTCAACTTCAGAACCCTACGAAGCCGCTGCTTCGCATCCGGATACAAGCGTTTCCAATGGTCATAAAGATTGCTTTTCACCGGTGTTCCGCCGACCAAGTCGTCAATCCCGAAAACCACACGCATCTGCGGAATGAACTCACGGTAAGCTGTCAGCGCGTCATAGATCCCATCATTGATCCCGGTATGCAATAGCAAGGTATCCGGCGCATGACGAGCCATCTCAACGACAGACAATACCCCCTGAGTCGGCTGGTGAATCTCCCCATCAAGCCGTCCCTGCTCTTGCAGGATGGACAGGGGCTGGCTTAGTCGATACTCGCCGCTGCCCCCAGGAACCGGCATTCCCAACACGCGCTTGCGTCCAGGCAACTCTGGGTCCCAGGCAACGCAACGCTGCCACTCCACTTCCATTCTCCTGCCGCGCAAAGACAAATGGCGGTTAAAGAATGGGTCGCGCCGTAGAAGCGGCAGCCATTGCCGCAACATTGCATCCATTTCATCACGCTCTCGCACGGCGGCCTTCAAGGCGATGCGAGGATCTGAAGTGGTGCGGCCAATACTTTTCGCGTGATGGTGGTACAACACCACAAAGGGGTTATACACATTCCGGTAGCCTGCAGCTTGGACTTTCAGGCAGAAGTCCACATCATTAAAGCAAACCTTAAACTTGTCTTCATCCAAGCCGCTTACCTGCAGATAAACCTCTTTGCGCACCAAAAGACAAGCCCCGGTCACCGCCGAGTAGTTCTGTCCAGTCAAAATCCGGTTCTGATACCCTGACTCAGAGATGTCCATCGGTTCAAACACATGATCAGCAACAGACCTCATCCCCCCTGGCAACCCAAGAATGATGCCGGCATGCTGTATCTGCCCCACTTCGGGATACAGCAGCCGCGCGCCAACAGCCCCCACGCCACTCTGCTGCCCCACCCCCACCAAACGCTCCAGCCAAGACTCCAAGATGACTTCGGTATCGTTGTTCAGCAATAAGACAAACTCACCGGCCGCTATGCTAACGCCTAAATTGCATTGTGCCGAAAAATTAAATGGCGCGTCATACTCGACAACCTTGACCCTCCCGGGAAATCTTTCGGCTACGTCCGCGTAAAACTCACGGGTCTCGGGCTGCTCCGAGCGATTGTCGACAACAATAACCTCAAACGACTGGTACCGGGTTTTCTCAAATAGGCTTTCAATACAAGGCTCCAAAAACTCCAATTTATCCCGGGTCGGAATGATAATGGAAACCAGCGGACTGCCCTGCACCTTGATATCAAAATGATGGGTTCCCGGCACATAGCCGTCACCCACCTCCACTTGCAACCCCAATCTTGCGGCATGATTCTCCAAAGCCACTTTTCTCGCTGCCGTCGGCAGAGGAGCGATGTCACTCTTATCATATGGCAGGGACAGCAGGACATCATCCACATGTCCTATCACCTCATTCCCTTTCAACTCCAACAAGCGTAGTAGACATTCATAAACATAAGCGCCTGGATAAGGTTGCAAACCATTCAAAGCCACCAAGGCTCTGGTTGAAATCGTTACTGCGGCCCCGATATAGTCCATCGAGCGCAAGTATTCCGGAGAGAAATCTGGCCTGAACGAAGGCAAAAAATACTCCCCCATCGGGGACACAACATCACTATCGCAATAAATCGCCATCCACTCTGGGTGAGCGTGGGCTCCCTCGGCCAACCTAAGCAGTGCTCGCGGCTCCAAACGGAATCCCGCTGGCAAGAGCATTGCCCAATCGGCATAGGAATCAGCAACAGCATCGTTGAAAGCCTGGGCTAGCTGCTCCGGATCCTCTAGAGTAGGCAAGCTAACCCAACCCAACTGCGGGCTGTTCTTAAACACCGGATCCGGCATTTCCCAATCCGCCAATACCAGCAAGCGCCAATTTGGGTACAGTTGCTTCTCCATCGCCGCCAACGACTCGACTAAACGCCGTTTTTGTGACGCAGGCACCACTGTGACCAAGTTGAATGTTGGCCGTACCGACCAAGCTTTCACCATTCTCTCTGCAAACTGTTCTGCATGGACTTCGCGCAACTGATGATTGTTCTTCCAAATCTTGTAACGCTGCTCTTCGATCGCATCCTCTGGGCAAGAGGATTGCATAATCGGTTTTCCTATTTTGCTGGGAATGCTAATTTGAAGCGCCTTGGGTAAAACATCATTCCACGCCGAAATATGCTGATTAATCTCCCCTTCCAGCGTACGCTGCTGCAAAATATAGTTGCGCGCTCTGGAAGCTATCGACTTTCTTGCGGCATGGTCCTCAATCAAGGAAACAATGGCGTTGTACCAAGCGTCTTCATTGTTTTCAACAGCTAGTGCCAGGCCTTTTTCCTTAGCCTCTGCATAAGGCGGTAGATCCGATACAATGCTGGCCGCACCAACCACCGCATAATCAATCCACTTGATATCAGATTTGCACAAGTTGAATCCATCTTCCTCCAATGGAGCCAACCCAATATCTATTTTCAAATCAGCAAGATAAGAAAAATAGTCATGATACATTACCCCTTTGGGGCCTTGCTTCACACCTTTCAGGCCAATCATAGTTTTGGGAACATTTCCCCAAAACACAAATTTCACCGCATCGGCATACTCATGATAAACCCGTAACAGTGCACCAGAAATCAAATCCAAATCACGACCATGAGTACTGGTACCTGCAAACCCAACAACCACCTGATCATCCCGCTCTCTTGGCTCGACAAATCTAAACTGACTAAGAGAGTTTGGAATCACCACAACGTTTTTATTATACGCAGTAAATTTTTGAGCCAGTTCTGACGTACTCACCGTCACCACAGCACAATAAGGCAATATCCATTTAATATACTCAGTTGATTTAAAAAAGTCATCATACATCGGATTACTGCTTGGCAGACCCAGCAACCAATCATCGATATCAAAAATAATTGGCTTCTTGGAATCAATGATAGCCTTCATTAAATCCATATAACATTTATCGATAAACCATCGCTGCACAATAAATGCATCCATGGACTCCACAAAATGTGCATCCGACTCAAAACCATAGTCACCCACCAACCGATGAGCCTCCAGGTTTTTATAAAAATAAGTGTCAACCACTCCTGCGAGCAAAGACAGAGGGTCACCTAATCGGAGCTTGAAACAAGCATGATCAAAGTGGTCTCTAGACAAGACACCGATACGGGGATTTCTTTTTTCCATGAGATAAGGCCCACCTGCAGAGATGACACCACGCCCAATATAGTCAAACGACTATTACAGCGACAAATATCGCCACCAACACCTTCAATCAGACTATTTAGGCACAGTTAGAAAAGCAATAAACAAACAAGAAGCGACCCCTCCGAGGTCGCTTCTCACTCAACAGTCAAACTAACCTATGCCTTTTCAAGCAAGAGATAAAACTGTAACGAGCACATTTCCAACATTTCATCATGGGTGACATTTTTAATTACCATGCGCTCTGTTTCAATATTGCATGGCAGGGAGCCTTGAGCTCTATTGAAAATATCTTGCAGTCTGCCATCAAGTGCATTCATTTTATTGACCACCATATAGCCAGTTTCCTGGCAAAACTTAAGCAGCTCCCGCAAGGTAAAGAAGCGAATATGCGTAATATCCAGCAACCCCTCCTTAGCATACGTCCAGTTGCCTTTAGCCAAGTCATCCATCAGAGCCAGGTTGCGCACATTCGGCACACTGAGCAGCACCTGTCCTTGCGGGGATAGATAGCGATGAATTTTCACCATCACATCCCATGGGTTATACATATGCTCCAGCACATCGGCCAACACCACAGCATCTAAGCTGCCCGCAGCCATACCTTCTGCCACCAGATCAAAGTCCTCAAATTTTCCTAGCAGAACTTTATCCAATTGCCGGCTGGCCATCTCCGCTGCGGCATGGTTCATTTCAATTCCCCACACCTGGCAAGATGGAAAGCGCTGTTTAATCAAAGCGCCATTGCCCCCGCCCGCGCAGCCTATGTCCAAAGCCAGACTAGGCTGATTGCTGAATAGGCTGATTAAATCTTTGCGCCCCGTTGTATGGTAGCCAGCAGTCAAATCTGTATGCTCATTATCCAGATATTGCTGCCATACCAATCTTTGCGGACGCACTTGCAGGCCCTGCGCCATGCTTGCCATCAGTTGCGCCACCCTCGCCGCCGCCAAACCATCCACCCCGCCATGATGATAATAGACCAACCGCTGGCGAGCCTGATGCAACTGAGCGTTACGTTCGTCCTTGTCTTCCAACAGTTGCAAAATGCATGCAGCCAGCTCATGGGCCTCCACTTCCTTGATCCCCGTCTCGGCCTCAAAGCATGGTCCCATCAACATGCCTGCACTATTCATCAAGTTGATGACAGGCGTATCCGCCATCATCCCCTCCACTAAATAGTTGGAGTCCACTGCTACCAGCACATCCGCCGCAACGGCAAAGGCGGAAGTATCTTCCATCGCGTAATAATACTGGCGACCATCTGACCCCAAGGCCGCCAGCAGTTCGGAGCAACAACGCTCGCCTATCGCTTGATTAGCCGGCCGATCCTTGATAACGGCATTGATTTTGCAGCCATGCTGCGACAAAGCTTCGCAAGCGCTCAAGAACGCCAGCATCGTGTCCGCATAAGCATGCTCATTGCAATGTGCGCTAAGATTAGCCGCCCATGTCGTGCCAAAAACCACGATCGGCAAGTTTGGGTCCATCTCATACTTTTCGACTAATGCTTGTCGATAAGCTGTCTTCTGGATCCGCAATTGCGCATAGCAGTCCCAAGCTGGATTGCCTGTCAACACCAGACGCTCCGGCTCTATCCCCAAGTCCAGAAAGCCTTCTTTACCACGCTCCCCGTAAACAGCCATCTTATCCGCGATCAGCTCAGCATGGACTGTGTAGGGGTCAACCAGTGGGATAGCATGGGAAAGATGCAAGCTGGGAATGCCATGCGCCTTTGCCCAGGCAGTAGCGACCTTGCCCAAGCGCGTCATATCTTCGCTAGTGACAAAGAGCGAAACGTCAAATTCCTCCGCCGCCGCGGCCAAGCCATCTAACAACTGCACCGACATTGGTAATTCAAGGCCCAAACGCTCCTTGATCAACCCTGCCAATTGCTCAGTATTGTCCTCGTCAGCAAACTCTTCGCTCCAGTTCAAGGCCGACAAATGCGCACTCAGCGCAGCCAGAGATGGACTTGCTTCGCCAACCGCGTTATATCCATCCGGGAGCAGACTCTCCAAACCTACTACAGCGCAACCGCAATCTGCGGCCAGATTAAGCAGTGCGGGGGTCATACCTGATGAAGTAGTCACAATGACCATGGGGTCGAACATCGCCAGGAATTGGCGCAGAGCCCCCAATTGGTTATCCCACAGCAGACTTATAATTGCCTTTGGTTTCATCCTTGGTTCCCGCCGAAAATGCCATAGTGTTTTGCCAATAAGGTATCCACCAAGTGGTAATCAGCCCCCAAGGTCAGGTCAACCCCATGTCTGAGCTTATCCGGGCAGCCAACCGACCACCCCTTCACCAGATTCATAACCCGGTGGTCCAAGGCTTCGGCTGCCAACCATACGGAGAACTGCTGCACACGCTCTTCGGAAAGTAAGCCTGCAAAATCATAACCAGGGCAACTTTGTACCAAAACTTTCAACAGGCAGTAGAAAAAATGCCGTGCGCGCAAAGGTTGCAGCAGGCGATCCAATTCTTGGGAAAGATCCTCACTCGACAACAACATCCACGGCATTAGCGCTCGAAACGACAGTTGCTCTAGCGCCGCATCTTTTTTCCTCTGCTCCTCAGCCCAAACCATGTTCCCTTCCACATCCGTTCTGTTCTCCAAAACCACGAACATGCGTCCTGCGACTTTTGGCGTCAGCCGCGCCACCAAAAGCTCCTCAAGAAACAAGCCCAACTCCAACAACTGCGGATCACGAGAAAACCATGACAGCACACGCGTCCAACGTTTGCTCTTCTCTAGCGGTTCGTACAGGAAGGCATTAATATTCCCGCCTCCGAGAAATGCCCCATGCGGTACGGCATCCACAATGGCAAAGCCTTCCTGGTTGGCAAACGCCACCAGCTCGTCGACCCGGATCCGGGACATATAGCGGCCAAAATTAGTTGGGTCTTCCGCTTCGCGCATCACCGCTGGCCACTTATCGATATCCGCCCCGTACGCCGCTTCAAAATGATCTCGGGAGTGAATATCGAACACGATGCGCCCGCCAGGTCTGACCACTCGCTTCCACTCCAGCAAAGCCTCCCGCCAGTTAGGAAAATGCACCATCACATTCAATGCAATCGCGCTGTCAAAACTCTCCGCATCAAACGGCAGCTTGGTAATATCGCCCAACTTCAACGTGATGGGTAAATTGCCAGCCAGCCGTCGTGTCTCGTTCAGCATGGCTTGGGAACTGTCAATGCCTGTTACTGCGAACCCTTGTTCGATCAAGGGAAGACTAGCCCGGCCAGTGCCAATGCCGATATCGAGTACCTCTTTGCCTCGGACATGGCGCTTGATAGTGCCCACCTCCAAAACATTTTTCAGATAATTGGTGCTAGTATTTTCCGCCATCCTGCCGGAATACCAACTAACCATGCCCGCATCCTGCCACGCCTGGGTTTTCCAGTTGATCAGACTGTCGTCTTCGTGACTCGCGGCTGAAGCCGCGGCTTGATTACTCATTTCAACGCTTCCCATGTGAGCGGCATGCCCGGTTTCAGGGCTTTCGTGGCTGGCATACCATAACCATATCAAAGAATTTTTGGCGAAAGGCCAAAATTCAACTTACTCAGAACTCAAAATTCATCTGATTTATACTCTGCCATCCAACCTGCGGCAGCCCTAATATGAAGAAAACCTTCATAATTCATCAAATTACAAATTGAAACCCTATTGATCTCGCTTAAGACGTTGTCTGATCTAGGATCTGTAGCTCGGGAATACTCAAAAAATCGTGATTACACCCGGAAGAATACTGAAAGCCCTGCTGCACCAATGTACCAATGTACCAATGTACCAATGTACCAATGTACCAATTTCGCCCAGTTTAATTTAAGTCATCGTCGTGATGAACAGTGAAACGCATTGATGGGGCCATCACATAATTATCGGAAAACTCATAGGTATGCCGGCTATCAACTGCAAAAATCATCAGTTCACGCAGCCTCTCTGCCAGCCTGACACCTATATGGTACCGTGTAAGCTGCGGCAGCCGGGTCCACTATATATACCGAAGGAAATTTCAGCACAAATACCATATGCATAAGCTCAAATTCACTGAGTACAAAGACCCCCCCCTTGCTGCAAAGTAATCCCAAAATGAGTCATACATACATCGGTAATGGGTAAGCGGTCTGTAGCACTGACCACTAGCTTCAGGAAAAAACCCGAACCGTACTCCCTCCACGTTGCCATAACGTAACCGCAAATTGCCTTTTATGGCTACCTATAATATTATTAGCCGCCATAAAAACTTTATCCGACAACAACTTTATTGCCCCATAAAGATTGATTAGACTAGCCTTTTTATCAACAGATAACTCAATCACCTTCTCCACTCTACACGCCAGGACCGCTCCGATCTCGTTTTCTGCATCATTGACATTGGTGCGAATGCATTCTGTAGGATTATATCCTGCCACAGGCACCTGTTTGAGCTCCGCGGCATGTACAACCAGATCGATACTGCTCATTTCTAACCTCAGGTGGTCCTTATTACGGATACCCTCGAGGAAAAATCGTATACAGAGATCAAAAAAACTACTGTTGCATTTCAAACTCTTTTAATTCATAGCGAGAGATATCTACCACTCACGCTGACTTAATACACTTTGACAGAGCGGCGATAAATTGACGACAAAATGAACCAGTACCGCCGGTAATTAAGATGAATTTGTCGTTAAACATCGCTATCTTACTCCAATCTCTTTAACAAAGACGGCAATGAAGCGCAGCGACAAACCACCAGCATCATGCTGCGCCGTATACGCATAGGGAAAAGCCTATCTGGGCATTTTGGAATCCTATACACCACGCCCCTCTCATGCACTTGACATGCAAACGAAAGCAAGCTCTAGCAACAAAAATTGCCGCGACTCAACTTACTATTTTGACAATAGCTCAGCCAGCACCGACATCACTACCTCCACCCCCATCGCGCCGGTGGTCGCATCAAACTCCACCGTCGCCGCGCCGCCCTTGCCGGCCGCCCAGTTGCTGACCAGGCACAGATGCGCGTAAGGCAGATTCATCTCCCGCGCCAATGCCGCTTCCGGCATGCCGGTCATGCCGACTATATCGGCGCCATCCCGTTCCAACTTCAATATTTCCGCGGCGCTTTCCAAACGCGGCCCCTGGGTGCAGGCGTAAACGCCGCCCACCACCCCGCTGTGGCCGCTGTCCGCCATCGCGCGAATCAGGCGCTCTCGCAACGCCTCGTCATAAGGCGAGGAGAATTCGGCGTGCACCACTGGACGGTCCAAGCCTTCAAAGAAGGTGTGCTTGCGGCCCCAGGTGTAGTCGATGATGTTGTCCGGCACCACCAGGCGGCCCGGCGGCATGTCGGGACGGATGCCGCCCACTGTGCCGATGGCGATCACGCCCTTCACGCCCTGATCGTGCAGCGCCCAGATATTGGCGCGGTAATTGATTTCATGCGGCGCCAGCGAATGGCCGTAGCCGTGGCGGGCGATGAACACCACGTTCTGCCCGTTCAGCAGGCCGAAGGTCAGGGCGCAGGAGGCGTCGCCGTACGGGGTGCGTACGACTTGACGGTGGGTGACTTCCAGTACGGGCAGCTGGGCCAGGCCGCTGCCGCCGATGATGGCCAACATGATGTGTCCCCTTTGTAATGGTGCGACGGATCGCTGTTTTCGCCGCGGCCTGAGCTGGATGCGCCCGGCGCGGCTGCGGGATTCTTGCTTGCGGCGGAGCGCCGACGCTCCAATTATGGCCGATTATTTTCCGCCGGCACATGCCGCCGCGCGGTGAATTTGCCCGCGGCGACAGCGCCGGCAACCACCGCTTTGAAAAACAAGCACTTGGCGTTTCCCTCCGGATTTTTCAAAATTTATACAACCGTACAAATTCGGCTTGCATATGCTTATACATTCGTATAAAAATAAAAACATGAAATCGACCAACGCCACTCGACAGCAACTGCTGGACTGCGGACTGACAATGGCCAAAGAAGCCGGCCTGCGCGCGCTCACCGTACGCGGTCTGTGCCAGCGGGCCGGAGTTAACCCTGGCAGCTTCGTCTATCACTTCGGCAGCCGCGATCGCTACCTGGCCGAGTTGCTGGAAAGCTGGTACGCGCCGCTGTTCCGGCAAATGCAATCGCAGTGGCAGCAACAAGCGGCGGCTTTGCCGCGGCTGCAGACCATGCTGCGCCAGCTGCTGGAATTCGTCGCAGAACACGGTGGCCTGATCGCCCACATGCTGTTGGACGCCGCCGCCGGCGAAACCGCCGCGCAGGGCTTTCTGTCCACGCTGGCGCCGCGCCATCCCAAGCTGCTGCTGCAAAGCATTGCCGACGCGCAACAGGCTGGCGAGCTGGAGCGCGGCGATCCCTTGCACCAGGCGCTATTCCTGATGTCGGCGCTGGGTCTGCCGGCGCTGGCGCAACACATCATCGCGGGCAAACCGCTGCTGCCCGGCCTGATTCAACAGGCTTTCGATACCTACGCCATCGATCCGCGCCACACCGAGCAACGGCTGCAATGGGCCTTGCGCGGTTTGCGCCCCATGGAGCCACAAGCATGAAGCGCCAGCCCCTGCTCATCGGCCTCGTCGTCGTCGCCCTGCTCGCCGGCGGCGGCTACGCCTGGCGGCAACGTCAGCTCGCCCAAGAACGCCTGAGCCTGTCCGGCAACGTCGACATTCGCGAAGTCAGCCTGTCTTTCCGGGTGGCCGGCCGTTTGCGGAGCCTGAACGTGGACGAAGGCGCCGCCGTGCGCGCCGGCGATGTGCTAGGCGAGCTGGACGCGGCCCCCTACCGCAACGCCTTGCGCGACGCCGAAGCCGGCCAGGCCGCAGCCCAGGCGCGGCAGGCCTTGTACCGCGCAGGCCCGCGCCGCGAGGACATCGAACAGGCTCAAGCCAATCTGGACGCCCGCCGCGCCGCGCAGCTCAACGCCGAACAGACTTACCAACGCCAACGCCAGCTGGCCGACACCGGCGCCTCCGCCCAACGCGCGCTGGACGATGCTCGCGCGCAGCGCGATCAGGCAGCCGCGCAGACCGAGGCGGCTCGCCAGCAGTGGCAGGCGCTCAAGCGCGGCTATCGCAAGGAGGAAGTCGCCGAAGCCGACGCCAACGCCGAACGCGCGGCGGCGCAACTGGCCCAGGCCAAGCTGCAGTTGGCCGACACCCGGCTGCTGGCCCCAGCCGACGGCGTCATCCTCACCCGCGCGGTTGAGCCCGGCGGCATGCTGCCGGTCGGCGGCGCGGTGTTCACCTTGTCGCTGACCCGACCGGTGTGGGTGCGCGCCTACGTCGCCGAGCCCGCGCTGGGCAGAATGGCGCCCGGGACCAAGGTCAAGGTCCGCAGCGACAGCCGCGCCCAGCCTTACGACGGCGTGGTCGGCTTCGTCTCCCCCAGCGCCGAATTCACCCCCAAGAACGTGGAAACCCAGGACCTGCGCACCGCGCTGGTTTACCGGCTGCGCGTGGTGGTGCAAAACCCGGACGCCGCCTTACGCCAGGGCATGCCGGTGACGGTGACGCTGGCGGACGGCGGCTGAGATGGACGCGCCGGACGCCATCGTTCTGCATGGCCTGCGCCAACGCTTCGGCGCGCACGAGGCGCTGGCCGGCATAGACGCGACGATACGCAGCGGCGCGATCACCGGCCTGGCCGGGCCGGACGGCGCCGGCAAAACCACCTTGCTGCGGCTGCTGGCCGGTCTGTTGCAAGCCAGCGCCGGCACGATCCGCGTCGAGGGGCTGGATCCGATCGCCGACGGCGACGCGCTGCGCGCGCTGATCGGCTATATGCCGCAGCAATTCGGCTTGTACGAAGACCTGACGGTGCAGGAGAACCTAGAGCTGTACGCCGATCTGCGCGGCGTCGTCGGCGCGGAGCGCCGGCACAGCTTCGAGCGCCTGCTAGCCTTTACAGACCTGACCCGCTTCACCTCGCGGCCGGCCGGCAAGCTGTCCGGCGGCATGAAGCAGAAACTGGGCCTGGCCTGCGCGCTGTTGGGCTCGCCGCGAGTGCTGCTGCTGGACGAGCCCAGCGTCGGCGTCGACCCGATTTCCCGGCGCGAACTGTGGAAGATGGTGGGCGAGCTGGCCGCGGACGGCATGACCGTGCTGTGGAGCACCTCCTACCTGGACGAGGCCGAACGCTGCGACGAAGTGCTGCTGATGAACGCCGGCCAACTGGCCTACGCCGGCACGCCCGGCGAGCTGATCCGGCGTATGGAAGGCCGCAGTGTGCAGTTGCGTGGCATCGCCGGCAACCACCGCCAGGCCTTGAGGCGCGCGCTGCGCCAGCCGCAAGTGCTGGACGGCGTGATCCAGGGCCAGGCGCTGCGGCTAGTGCTGCGCCAGGCCGGCCAGCCGCCGGAGCTGGCCGCACTGCAAGCCGGGCCGGACGCTCATTTCGTCGTGGTTCCGCCACGGCTGGAGGACGCCTTCATCGAGCTGCTGGGCGGCGGCCCCGACGGCGATTCGGCGCTGGCGGAGCAGATGCCGCCGGCGCAATTGCCGGCGGGCGTGGATCCGGACGCGGTGATCCGCGCCAAACAGCTTACTCGCCGTTTCGGCGATTTCATCGCCGCCGACAATATCGATTTTCAAGTGAGGCACGGCGAAATCTACGGCCTGCTCGGCCCCAACGGCGCCGGCAAGTCCACCACCTTCAAAATGCTGTGCGGCCTGCTGCGGCCCAGCGCCGGCCAGGCCAGCGTGATGGGCATAGACCTGAAGCGCAGCGCCAGCCGCGCGCGCCGGCAGCTGGGCTATATGGCACAGAAATTCGCGCTCTACGGCAACCTCAGCGTCGCCCACAATCTGGACTTCTTCTCCGGCATTTACGGCTTGAACGGCCAGGCGCGGCGTGACACCGTCGCCGAGATGGTCCGCGTGTTCGCGCTCGCGCCCTATCTGGACATGCTCGCCGGCGCGCTGCCCCTGGGCTTCAAACAACGGCTGGCGCTGGCCTGCGCGCTGATGCACCGGCCGCCGCTGCTGTTTCTCGACGAACCCACTTCCGGCGTCGACCCCATCACCCGTCGCGAATTCTGGACCCACATCAACGGCCTGGTGGACAAGGGCGTCACCGTGATGGTCACCACCCACTTCATGGACGAAGCCGAATACTGCGACCGCATCGGCCTGGTCTACCGGGGCCGGCTAATCGCCAGCGGCACGCCGGACCAGCTCAAGCGCCAAGCCGCCGGCGCAGATGAGGAGATCGGGATGGAGGAAGCCTTCATCCGCCTGGTGGCGGCCGACGACCGCGCCGGAGCCGAGACATGAGCGCCCCCGTCCAACCCGCCCGCTTGCTGGCGCTGTGCCGCAAGGAGGCCATGCAGATCGTGCGCGACCCCAGCAGCATCCTGATCGCCTTCGTGCTGCCGATGGTGCTGCTGTTCATCTTCGGCTACGGCATCAATCTGGACGCCAACAAGGTGCGCATCGGCGTGGTGCTGGAGGACAACGGCGCAGGGGCCCGCCGCTTCGCCGACGCGCTGGCCGGTTCGCCCTATCTGGAGGTCCGCGCCGGGCATGACCGCGCCGAAATGCGCGCGCGGCTGGCCGCCGGCGAAGTCCGCGGCATGGTGGTGATTCCCGCCGACTTCTCCGCCAAGGTCGTCCAAGGCCAAGGCGCGGCCGCGGCGCAACTGCTCACCGACGGCGCCGAGCCCAACACCGCCAACTTCCTGGCCAGCTATCTGCAAGGCGCCTGGCAGGTCTGGCAAGCCCAGCGCGCGCAGGACCGCGGCCAACCGCCCCCGGCCCAGCCGCAACTGGAGCCGCGTTACTGGTTCAACCCCGACACCGTCAGCCGCAACTATCTGGTGCCCGGCTCCATCTCGGTGATCATGACCATCATAGGCGCGCTGCTCACCTCACTGGTGGTGGCGCGCGAATGGGAGCGCGGCACCATGGAAGCGCTGCTGTCCACCCCGGTGACCCGCGCCGAACTGCTCTTGTCCAAAATCCTGCCCTACTACCTGCTGGGCATGGCCGCGATGCTGGTCTGCGTGCTGGCGGCCACCTTGCTGATGGGGGTGCCGCTGCGCGGCTCCTGGTGGCTGCTGTTCATCGTCAGCAGCCTCTTCCTCGGCAGCGCGCTCGGCCTGGGCCTGCTGCTCTCCACCGTCACCCGCAATCAGTTCGTCGCCGCCCAGGGCGCGCTCACCGCCGCCTTCCTGCCGGCCACCATGCTGTCCGGCTTCGTGTTCGAGATCAACAGCATGCCGCCGCCGGTGCAGGCCGCCACCTATCTGGTGCCGGCGCGCTACTTCGTCAGCGCGCTGCAAACCCTGTTCCAGGCCGGCGACATCTGGCCGGTGCTGCTGCTCAACACCGGCTGGCTGCTGCTGTCCGCGGGCTTCTGGCTGGGGCTGACCGCGCTTAAATTCCGCCGTCGGCTGGACGGTTAGAAAGGGCTCTCATGTGGCGCGCACTGCTAACCCTGATCCACAAAGAACTGCGGGCCCTGCTGTCCAACCCGCAAAGCCGCCGGCTGCTCATCATGCCGGTGCTGTTGCAACTGCTGCTGTTCCCCTTCGCCGCCACACTGGAAGTCAAGAACAGCACGCTGGCCATCTACAACCAGGACGGCGGCGCCGCCTCCATCGAACTGTCCCAGCGCCTGGCCGCGGCCCAGGCCTTTCCGCAGCTGCTCAACATTCACAGCGAAGCTCAGTTGCGCGAGGTCATCGACCGTCAGCAAGCGCTGCTGGCCATCCGTATTCCGCCGGATTTCTCGCGCCGGCTCGCCCAGGGCTCCGCGCCGCGGCTGCAAGCGCTCATCGACGGACGCCGCTCCAATAGCGCGCAGATCGCCTTCGGCTACGCCCAGCAAATCGTCGCCCAATACGCGCATGAACTCAGCTCCGCGCCGCCGCCGGCCCAGTTGCTGGTCCGCCATCTATACAACCCCAACCTGGAATACCGCTGGTTCGTGCTGCCCAGCCTGGTGGCCATCATCACCACTATCGGCTGTCTGATGGTCACCGCGCTGTCATTGGCGCGTGAACGCGAGGAAGGCACGTTCGACCAATTGCTGGTCACCCCGTTAACCCCCGGCTACATCATGGCCGGCAAGGCCGTGCCCGGCATGCTGGTGGCCGCGCTGCAAGGCAGCGTCATCTCCGCCGCCGCGGTGTGGCTCTACCACGTGCCCTTCGGCGGCGGCATCACCCTGCTCTACCTCTCCATGCTGTGTTACGGCCTGGCTCTGTCCGGCTGCGGCTTGCTGATTTCCTCGGTGTGCGCCAACCAGCAGCAGGCCTTTCTCGGCGTATTCGGCTTCATGGCCCCGGCGGTCATCCTCTCCGGCTATATGGCCCCGGTGGAAAACATGCCCTGGCCGCTGCGCGCGCTCAGCGCCGCGGACCCGCTCAGCCATTTCATCATCGTGATCAAGGGCCTGTTTCTCAAAGGCTACGGCGCGGCCGAGGCCTGGCCTCATCTGTGGCCGCTGCTGCTGATCGCCGCCGCCACCCTTGGCCTGGCCTACCTGATCTTCCGTCACCGGAGCGGACAATGAATCCATCCCGTCTTGCCGTTTCTCTGTCGCTCATCCTGCTCGCCGGCTGCGCCGTCGGCCCCGACTACCGATCGCCGACGCCGGCGCAACTGCTGCCCTCCGCTACGACGGAAACCGAGCCGGAAGCCGCCGGCTGGTGGCAGGCTTTTCAGGATCCTGCGCTGAATCGGCTGGTTGGCGTCGCGCTGCGCCGCAGCCCGGACCTGGCCAGCGCCGACGCCAACATCCGCCAGGCGCGCGCCGCGCTGGAGATCAACACCGGCGCGCAATGGCCGCAACTCAACGCCGGCGGCCGCGTCAGCCGCGACCAACTAAGCCGCCGCGGCGAAGCGCTGGCCAACATCCCCTTCGCCAATCCGCAGACTCTATTCACCGACTACCGCGCCGGCTTCGACGCCAGTTGGGAAATCGATCTGTTCGGCCACACCGCCCGCGGCGTGGAAGCCGGCCGCGCCCGGCTGGACGCCAGCCGGGAACAAGCCGCCGACGCCGCCTTGCGCGTGGCCGCCGAAACCGCGCGGCTGGCGCTGGACTACCGCTACTGGGGCTTGCGCGCCGACAACGCCGCCGCCCAGGCCCGCTGGCGCGCGGAGCTGGCGCGGCTGAGCCGACTGCAATTTCAGGCCGGCCTGGCCGGCGCCGGCGAAGTGGACCAGGCCGAGGCCGAACGGCTGCGCGCCGACGCCCAGCTGCAACCGCTGCTCGCCGCCCGCCAGGCCACGCTCGCCGCGCTGGGCCCGCTGACCTCGCTGCCGACGGAACAACTACGCGCGCTCCTGGACGCCGCCATGCCGAATCCACGGCTGCCCGCCGCGCCCGCCGCCGCCCTGCCTTCGGAACTGCTGCTGCGCCGGCCGGACCTGCGCGCCGCGGAACGGCAACTGGCCGCCGCCAGCGCCGACATCGGCGTGGCCGCGGCCGAGCAATACCCGCGTTTCAGTCTGCTGGCCAGCGGCGGCTGGGACAGCGTCCGTCCCGGCGACTTCGCCGCCCAGGCCAGCCGCTACTGGAGCCTGGGCCCGCAACTGAGCTTGCCGCTATTCGCCGGCGGCAGGCTGCAAGCCCAAGTCCGGGCGCGCGAAGCCGGCTACGACGCCGCGCTGGCGCAATACCGCAAAGCGGTGCTCCAAGCGCTGGCCGATGTGGAAACCGCGCTCCTGCGCAGCCAGGCCGGCCGCGTCCAAGACGCCCGTCTGGCCGAGGGCGAAACCGCGTTGCAACGCCAGCTCGGCTTCGCCCGCCAGCGCGTCGCCGTCGGCGAGGCCGCGCAAAGCCACGTGCTGGAAGCGCAGTTGCAGCTCGCCACGCTGCGCGAACAGCGGCTGGCGGCGCGGCAAGCGCTGTCCGCCGACCTGATCGCGCTCTACAAAGCGCTGGGTGGCGACATGCCGCTCAGCACTCCGCCATCCAGCGCGCCGCCACCTTAAGCCGGCTCCCGCGCCGCATTTAAGCTGCGCTTAAGTTTACGGTGTTCCAATCGTCTCAATCCCCTATCGCAAGAAAGGACATGGCGATGAACCGTAGACTTCCCCTGCTCAGCCTGCTGCTGCTCGTTAGCGGCGCCTTGTACACCGCCGCCAGCCTGTGGCAAAACGGCCTGCCCGCCAGCTACTGGCAATGGCGGCGCGAACTGGTCATGCTCAGCGGCGTGCAATTGATGGCGGTGATGAGCGCCGCCATGCTGCTGGCCACGCGCCCGCGTTGGCTGGAGCCGCTGCTGGGCGGCCTGGACCGCCTGTACGCGCTGCACAAGCAGTTGGGCATCGCCGCCGGCCTGCTGCTGGCCGCTCACTGGCTGATCAAGCTGTCGCCCAAGCTGATGCTGGCGCTGGCCTGGGTCGCTCCTCGCATCAAGAGCGGAGGCGGCGGCAAAGACCCGCTGGTCTCGCTGGCCAAGGACGTGGGCGAATGGGCCGCCTGGGCGGTGCTGGCCATGGTGATCCTGGCGCTGCTGCGCGCTGTGCCCTACCGCTTCTGGCGCAAGCTGCACAAACTGTTCGCCCCGCTCTACCTGATGGGCGCCTTCCACGGACTGATCCTGATGCCGGCCGAGATGTGGACACAACCGGTGGGCTGGCTGCTGGCCGCGCTGATGCTGATCGGCTCCGGCTGCGCGCTCTATTCGCTGGCCGGCCGCATCGGCAAGCAAGGGCAATACGCCGGCCGGGTGGACCGCATCGAAGCGCTGCCGGCCGGACAGCTGGAAGTGATCTGCCAAATGGACGGCTGGCCCGGCCACCGCGCCGGACAATTCGCCCTGGTCAACTTCGCCGCCGCCGAAGGCGCCCACCCCTTCACCATCGCCAGCGCTGACCACGGCGACGGCCGGCTGCGCTTCATCATCAAGGCGCTGGGCGATTACACCCGCCGCCTGCCGGACGAACTCGAAATCGGCCAGGCCGTCACCGTGGAAGGCCCTTATGGCTGTTTCCTGCCGCGCGGCGGCGCGCGTCAGGCCTGGGTGGCCGGCGGCATCGGCGTCACGCCATTCCTGGCCTGGCTACAAAGCCGGGAACTGGCGGAGAAGAAACTGGACGTGGATTTCTACTACTGCGTGCGCAATCGCAATGAAGCGGCGCGGCTGGAAGAAGTGCAACAAGCCTGTCGTCAACACGGCGTGCGGCTGCATCTGATCGAAAGTGAAGCCGGCGCGCTATTGAACGCCGACATGCTGCCGGAAGTGGACGAGGTCTGGTTCTGCGGCCCGCAGGGCCTGGGCAAAGCGCTGCAGCGCGGCCTGAGCCAGCGTGGCGCGCAGGCACCGGCTTTCCACCACGAGGCGTTCTCAATGCGCTGACGCAAGACGGGCGCTCCAACCTGCCGGAACGCCCGTCCCCAGGCTGCTCAAACTAGGTCAAGACTACTTAACGCGTGGCGTAGACGCTGCGCCTCCCCTGCTCATCAAAACTCAACACCTGATAAGGCTGCTTGCTCGGCCCTTCCATCCCAGGGCTGCCCATGGGCATGCCCGGCACCGCCAGTCCCACGATCTTGGGTTTGTCCTTCAGCACCTTCTTCACCAAATCCGCCGGCACATGGCCCTCGAACACATAACCGCCGATCTCGGCGGTATGGCAGGACCGCAGATCGGCCGGCACTTTCAACCGGCTCTTGACTGCGGACATATCGGCTTCGTTGCGGCTTTGCATCGCCACGCCGTTCTTCTGCATATGCTCGGCCCAGGCGGTGCAGCAACCGCAATACGGATCCTTGTGCATCACGCCGTCAGCGGCGGCCACCACGGGGGACATCAAGGAAACGGCCAGCGCGGCGGCGGCCCAGTACAGAGGTTTAGTCATGACAATAATTCCAATGCTGTTTGAATGAAAAAGCACACCAACCCACAAACACGCGGTTGGCGCAAAAAATGGCTCATTCAACAGATTGGGGAGGCCGCTCCGGCGGCGCAGGGATGAAGCCGGACCACACTATTTCAGTCTTGGCCTGCAACACCGGGCGGATCGCTTGCAAGGGCAGGCTGGGCGCCGCCGGCCATGGAACGGCCGGCAACTGGCAGCAGGCTGCCGCTTGGGCGGCGCTGGCCGGCTGAGTATGGCAGGCCGCGCCGTCGTCGGCCATCCAGACGCAGGGCGCGCTGGCGGCCACGCGCCCGCCCATGCTCCAACCCGCCTGCGCCAAGAGCAGCAGACACGTTAGCAACAGTAGCAAGGACAGACGAATAGGCATCGATTCAGGCAGGGCGCTGAGTCCGGAACAGGCTTGAGACTGGCGGATAGCGCCTTGGTTCCCAAGCCATTTCGCCATTTCTCCCACCCCGCGCAAAGTTTGAGCCAGGTCATATCCGCGCCAGATTTGTGGCGACCGAGTACAATCACACCCTCAATCAATAACGATTCGCATTTGCGTTCGCATTAATTCGGTGGGATACTTATGGTCCCATTTGACATTCCTTGCGCAAACTAAACGCCAACGGCATGCACGCAGCGCCGGCCATGCCGAGACGCGGATCAAATGGGCTTCGTTCATGTGATGAATTCCAGGTATCCACGATAATGAAAACCTTTGACTCCGCCGCCCGTCACGGTGTGCGCCTCGCCCTGTTGTCCGCGGCGGTTTCCGCCCTCTACCTGCCCGCCGCCCATGCGGCGGAAGCCGAAGCCACGCTGCCCTCGGTCGTGGTCACCGCCTCCGGTTACGAGCAAAAAATCAAACAGGCTCCGGCCAGCATCTCGGTGATCACCCGTGAAGACTTGGCGAAAAAACCGTTCACCAATCTAACCGACGCGCTGGTTGACCTGGAAGGCATCAACATCAACGGCTCCGGCCCTGGCGACAAGGACATCTCCATCCGCGGCATGCCCGGCGAATACTCGCTGATCCTGGTGGATGGTCGCCGCCAAGGCACCCGCGAAGTGCGTAGCCGCGGCACCGGCGGTTTCCAGCAATACCAGATCCCGCCGATGGAGGCGATTGAGCGCATCGAAGTGGTGCGCGGCCCGATGTCCTCGCTATACGGTTCCGACGCCATGGGCGGCGTGGTCAATATCATCACCCGCAAAGCGCCCAAGGAATGGCATGGTTCGATGACGCTGGGCGGCACCATCACCGAACATTCGAACGAAGGCAATACCGGCCAGAGCAGCTTCTGGCTGGGCGGCCCGCTGATGAAGGACCTGCTGTCGCTGCAAGTCTACGGCTCGCTGAACAACCAGGCTGAAGACAATATTTTCTACAGCAAGAGCGGCGACGGCGGCAAAGACGCCAATCACATGTCCGACATCAACGCCAAGTTGAGCTTCACCCCGAACCAGGACCACGAGATCACCTTCGAAGCCGGCCATAACGAACTGCGCAAGACCACCACGGGCGGCAAGAGTTTGTCCCCGACTCTCGGCAAATACGATCAATACGATACCCGTGATCACTGGAGCCTGAGCCACAACGGCAAATACGGCAATATCCGTTCCAATGTCGCGCTGTATCAGGAAATGGCCAAGTCCAGCTCGGACGAAAACAACGTCAGCGACGGCAAAGGCGTGAAGTTGGCCAATACCACGCTGGACGGCCAACTGACCTTCCTGCTGGATCGGCACACAGTGAAGGTTGGCACCCAGTTTGGCCGACAAGTTGGTTCCGATCTTCAGGCACAAGAGGCCCTGCTTCCGCCATTCCAATACAAAGGCCCTGCCAATCCGGATAAAGTTACGGTCAATACTTGGGCCCTGTTCGCCGAGGACAGCTATGAGGCCACTGACAATCTGACCATCACCGCCGGCGGTCGCGTCGACCACCACAGCGTGTTCGGCACCCACTTCACCCCGCGCGTTTACCTGGTCCAGCACCTGGGCTCGCAGTGGACACTGAAAGGCGGCGCGGGCAAGGGTTTCAAGGCGCCGACCATTCGCCAAAGCACCGACGGCTATTGCATGCGTACCGGCAGCCGCGTAGAGACTGGTTTGCTGTGCGGCAACTCCAAACTGAAGCCTGAGGAAAGCACTTCTTATGAAGTTAGTCTTCATTTCGACAATAGCCGGAACCTGAACAGCAGCGCCACTCTGTTCTACAATCGTTTCCGCAACAAGGTAGTCAGCTACGGTACGGACCAATTTACCGATCAGTTGAAGTACTTCGATAGAAACGACAAGCAATACAAAGATGCGAGAGTCTATGTCTACGACAACGTAGACCAAGTTGATATCCGTGGTCTCGAGCTGTCCAGCAGTTGGACCTTCATGCCGAAATGGACGCTGTCCGGCAATTACACCTACACCAAGTCCAAGCGCGAAGGCGGCAAGGAAACCTCGCTGTCCGGTCAATCGCTGAACGGCTTACCGCTGGACAAGACACCGGAACACGCCGGCAATGTGAAGCTGGCTTGGGCGCCGATGGAAAAGCTGGACCTGTACACTCGCCTGAACTTTGAAGGCAAACAGTACTACACCGGCTTCCGCAACGGCGCTTACGATGCGCGCACCCGCGGCGGCTCCAGCACCTGGGACTTTGGCGGCAGCTACAAGCTGAGCAAGAACTTCGACGTCAACTTCGCCGTCTTCAATTTGACCGACCGCAAAGTACCGATCGACGACCGCGTAGGCAACGCAGAGAAAGACAAAACCAAAGCGCCGCTTAACGGCAACTGGATGGTCGACGAGGGCCGCCGCTATTGGCTGACCTTGACCGGCAAGTTCTAAGCCGCACCCTGACGGCCCGTCCCCGGACGGGCCGGAAACACCGCACGGCAGTTGCCGAATCCGCCGGATTCGCCAACTGCCTGTTCCCGTTTTTACGATTGGAGAATTGATGATGTTGAGCAGCCGCGCCCAATTGACCACGCCCAATGCCGACAAGGTGCTGTACAAGCTGTGCAAGCACTACGCGCTGAAAGTCCCGGTGGAGTTCGACAGCCACCAGGCTCATGTGCACTTCCCCATCGGCGAATGCCGGATTCAGCGCCAGGATGACACCCTGGACATGATCTGTGCCGCCGACGCCGCCGACAAGCTGGCCAAAATCGAATTCATCATGGACGAGCACCTGGGCCTGATGGCCAAGACGCCGGACTTGAAACTGGATTGGGCCAAGACCGAGTAAGAACCCCAGCCCAGCCGCGTTTTCCGAGCGCGCCGGGCCTGCCCGGCGGCTCCCGTTTCTGTATGATGCTTGCCACCCGCTCCACGGCTAAAGCCCGTCCACCCGCCCTCTCCACCGCGGCGGGCTTTGGCAGCGGAGCCGTATCGCTCAAGGAATCACAATGAAAACACTGTTATCCCGTCTGCTGCTGGCCGGCTCGCTGGCCGCGGCCACGCTGGCGGCCCAAGCCGCCACCGTCACCGACATCGCCGGCCGTAAAGTGGAAGTGCCGGCCAAGGTCAACCGCATCCTCCTGGGCGAAGGCCGGCTGTTCTACGCGCTGGCCCTGCTGGAAGGCAAGCAGCCCATCGCCCGCATCGCCGGCTGGCAGGGCGACTTCCGCCAACTGGACCCGCAAACCTATGCCCAGTACAAGCAGCGCTTCCCGGCCATCGACCAGATTCCGCTGATCGGCAAGACCAGCGAAAACTCGGTCAGCGCCGAAAAAGTCTTGACGCTGCGCCCCGACATCGCCGTGTTCAGCATCTCCGGCCACGGCCCGGGCCTGAACAACCCCATCGTGCAGCAATTGCAAGCAGCCAAGGTGCCGGTGGTCTTCGTCGATTTCCGCAACGCGCCGCTGGAACACACCGTGCCCAGCCTGCGCATCATGGGCAAGGCGCTGCAGCGCGAGGCCGAGGCCGAGCGCTTCATCCGCTTCTACCAGGGCAAGATGGACGCCATCCGCAAAGTCGTCGCCGCCATCCCGGCGCAGCAAAAGCCCAAGGCCTTCCTGGACCTGCGCGCCGGCGCCTTCAGCAACGTCACCAGCGCCGGCCGCGGCAGCCTGGGCGAGCTGGTGGACGCCGCCGGCGGCGTCAATATCGCCGACAAGCTGATTCCCGGCGCGGTGGGCGAAGTGAATATGGAGCATGTGCTGGCCAGCAATCCGGATCTTTACATCGGCACCGGCACCGCCGACGCCGCCGACAAGACCGGCATCCAGTTCGGCGCCAACATCAGCGCGACGCAGGCGCAGGCCTCGCTCAAGCGCACCGCCGCGCGCAGCCCGGTGGGCGCCTTGCGCGCGGTGCGCGAAGGCCGCACCTTCGGCGCCTGGCACCACTTCTACAACACGCCTTACCACATCGTGCTGCTGGAAGCCTTCGCCAAGGAGCTGCAGCCGGCGCGCTTCGCCAAGCTGGACCCGGACGCCAGCTGGAAGCAGCTGCACCGCGACTTCCTGGCCATAGAGCCGCAAGGCACTTACTGGGTCAAGGGCGTTAAATGAGCGGCGAGACCCTAACGCTTTCCGCCGCCATGGTGGCGGCGGACTACCGCCGCACCCTGCTGCGCCGGCTGCTGCTGGTGGCCGTGCTGCTGAGCCTGCTCGCCGTCTCGCTGACGCTGGACGTCACCACCGGCGCCAGCGGCATGCCGCTGGCCGAGTTCTGGCAGACGCTGTGGCACCCGGCCGCCGCCGATCCGGCCACCGAGGTGATCGTCTGGCAGATCCGCCTGCCCTATGCGCTGATCGCCATCGCCGCCGGCCTGGCGCTGGGTCTGGCCGGCGCGGAGATGCAGACCGTGCTGCACAACCCGCTAGCGGACCCGTTCACCCTGGGCCTGCAGCCGGCGGCCGCCTTCGGCGCGGCGCTGGCCATCCTGCTGGACGTCAGCATCCCCGGCGTCCCCGGCCCGTGGATGCTGCCGGTCAACGCCTTCGTGTTCGCGCTCGGCTCCGCGCTGCTGCTGGACGTGGTGGCGCGCTGGAGCAATATGCCTACCAGCGGCGTGGTGCTGTTCGGCATCGCGCTGTTCTTCAGCTTCAACGCCCTGGTGTCCCTGCTGCAATTCGTCTCCACCGCGGACTCGCTGCAAGACCTGGTGTTCTGGCTGATGGGCAGCCTGTCGCGCGCGGACTGGCCCAAGATCGCCCTGCTGTTTGGCGCCTTCGCGCTCATCCTGCCCTGGTCGCTGAGCCAGTCCTGGCGGCTGACCGCGCTGCGGCTGGGCGAGGACCGCGCCGCCAGCTTCGGCATCAATGTGCGCCGGCTGCGCCTCAGCTCGCTGCTGCGCGCCAGCCTGCTCACCGCGCTGGCGGTGGCCTTCGTCGGCACCATAGGCTTCATCGGCCTGATCGCGCCGCATATCGCGCGCCGGCTGGTAGGCGAGGATCACCGCTTCTACCTGCCGGTGAGCGCGCTGACCGGCGCCGCCATCCTGTCCATGGCCTCGGTGGTGACCAAGAATCTGGTGCCCGGCGTCATCGTGCCGGTGGGCATCGTCACCTCGCTGGTGGGCATCCCCTTCTTCATCGCCATCGTGCTGCGCAACGGAGGCCGCCAATGAGCTCCGCTCTGTCCATCCATCAACTCTCGGTCAGCTACGGCAAGCGCCAGGTGATACGCGCGCTGGACGTGCCCTGTCTGCGGGCGGGCGACATCACGGCCTTGCTCGGCCCCAACGGCAGCGGCAAGTCCACCTTGCTGCGCGCCTTGGCCGGCCTGCAGCACAGCCGCGGCGACGTCCGCCTGGACCAGCGCGCGCTCAGCCGCCAGCGTGGCGAAGTGGCCTACCTGCCGCAAACCCTGCCGCCCAGCGTGCATCTGTCGGTGTTCGAATCGCTGATGGTGGCCGGCCAGGCCACCGCCGCGGGCCTGTCGCGCCGCCACGACGACCAGCAAGTGTTCGCGCTGCTGCAATCGCTGGGCATCGAGCAACTGGCGCTGCGCTACCTGGACCAGTTGTCCGGCGGCCAACGCCAGCTGGTGGGCATCGCCCAGGCGCTGATCCGCGAACCGGCGGTGCTGCTGCTGGACGAGCCGCTGTCGGCGCTGGACCTCAACTACCAGTTCCACGTGATGGACCTGCTGCGCCGCGAAACCCGCCGCCGCGGCATGGTCACCGTCATCGTGCTGCACGACCTCAATGTGGCGCTGCGCCACTGCGACCGGGTACTGATGCTGAAGGACGGCGCGCTGCAAGCCAACGGCGCGCCGGACGAGGTGATAGACAGCCAAAGCCTGCGCCGTGTCTACGGCGTCAGCGGCCGGGTGGAGCGCTGCTCCCAGGGCGTGCCGCATGTGCTGGTGGACGGGCTGCACAGCGGTTTGCGCTGAGCCCCCACACGGCCGAGGCCACCGGCGATACCCACGCCGCCTCGGCCGTTTTCATTGCCAGCGCGCCTCAAGCCTTGCAAAACCCCAGCGCCGGATGGAAGCGCCATCCATTATCCGACTGCGGCAAGCTCAGCCCGCCAAAGCGTTGCGCGCAGGCGTCCAGCTCCATGCCCAGCTCCGCCGCCAGCTCGGCCAAGGCCGCCGGATAATCGCTGACGCCCCAGGGCCGGATATTCGGCTGCGTCAACACCGCCTCCGGCACCCGCTGGTTCAGGCTGGCCTCCACCGGCGTGAAATGCGGCGGCTCCGGCCAGGGCCGGCTTTCCACCCGGTGCAGCGCGTAATCGTCCCCGTCCTCGGTGGGCAATAACAGCAAATCCACCTCCGGCTCCCCGCCGGCGCGGAAAGGCTGCTGCTGCGCCAGCACTCCGCTGAGCAGCGCCTGCGGCTGCTGCCAACAGCTATACGCGCCCAAGGGCGCGATGGCCTGACCCTCCCGCCCCGGCCGGCTGCTGGCGGCCTTGGCCTGGCCGGCCGGCGACATCATCTGCGCCAGCCGCGCATGCTCCAGGTGCGACAAGCGCCGCTTCGGCCGCAAGGGCTCCGGCTGCACGATGCGCGGCCGCGCGTCCAGATGCCGGTACTCATCCTCCTCCAGCAGCTCGCTCAGCAGATGGCTGTCCAAGACAAACGCCTCGTTCTCGAAGCCCGGCCTGCGGAAGGCCGGCTGGCTGGGCTGTTCCACGCTGCGCAGATTGCGCTCGCCAATCAGCACATTCACCTTGTCCCAAGGATCCGGACGGTGACGGCGCAGCCGGCCAGCCAGCTGGATCAGCGAACGCATCGACGAGGGCTCGACAATCGCCCAGTCGTAATCGTGGTCCCGCCCCACTTCGGTTACCGGCGAGCCCAGCACGATGAACACATGCTCGCGCTCCGGCTCAGCGTCCAGCTCGCGACGGATGGCCGGCAGCGTGAACACCGCTTCCGCTTGTTCGCGGTTCAGCGCCTGGTCCAGCTGGCGCTCGATGGCGGAACGCAGCAACAAGGGGTATTGCGAGTGGTAGACGCATAAATGCAGCTGCCAGTGCGCCGGCCACGGCAGCGCGTACAAGGCCAGCGCCACCTCGAACAAGGGTTGGATATTGGCCATGCGCACCAGACCGAAGCTGACCGCCTGGCCGCTGATTGGGTCCCGCTGCTGATTGAGCCGGTGCAAGCGCTCGATAGCCGGCTGCAACTGGGCAGCAAACTCCCGACGCAAGGCCGGCGCCTGCCCCTGACCAAAACTCAGCGGCAATAGTTCAGCGTTGCGCCGCGCCGGCTGCGTAGCCAGCCAATCGGCACGGCGGCCGGCAAACTGCCGTTGCCGCCGGCGGAAAGCGTCGACATCGGCGCAGTCTTCCTGGGCCCGGTCCTGTTCATCCACCCAGGCGCAGCACACCGCCAGCGGCCGCCCCGGCTGGCCACGATTGGCCTGGAAATGACGGCGGCCAGCCAGATAGGCCTCGAACAAGCCTTCGATCAGCGCCGGCGGCAAGGTGGCGGACGACAGCAGCAGCCGGCTGCCCAGCAAGCCGGCCCAATGCACCAGCCGGGTCAGCGCCGGCAAGTCCGCCAGGTCGAAATCGTCCGGCTCGTCCAGCACCAAGTCCCCGCTCATCAGCCGCAGCATGGGCGCAATCTGCCGACCGCCGCGCTGGCTTTCCGTCGCCGGCGTCAGATGATCTATGGTGCACACCAGCAGCGGCGCCTGCAGCAGCTTGGCCGTTTGCGGATCGCGCAGCGCGCGCGACAGCAACGGGTGCTCGCCGCCGGCCTCGTAACGCACCTCGCCGCCCTCGTCCCACAAAGCTTGGCGCGAGGCCGAGCCGCTGGCTTCCGCCTGCTGTTGATAGTGTTCGAACAACTGGGTGTTGGCGCTGCCGCCCACGCAGATGGCCAGATCGTCCTCGTTCAGGCGCAGCCGCTGACGGAAGGCCTGGCCGGTTTGCAGCGTCAGCGCGCGCAAACCCAGCGCAAACGCGCAACGCAAGCCCAGCGCCGGGTCTGCCAAGGCGTACATGATCCGCGCATTGCCCAGCGTCTTGCCGCAGCCGGTGGACGCCATATTGACGATGAAAGCGCCCTGCTCCGCCGCCCGCTCGCGTATTCCCGCGGCCAGGTCCGCGGCGCGGTCCTGCCAGCGGAAGCGCGCATCCGCGCTGCGTTGCTGCAAACGCTTGCGCCGCGACAGCCGCGGCAGCTCGCGCTCAAAACCGGGCAAGGCGCGGCATACCAGGGCGCTCTGCTCCGCCACGCCCAGCAAATGCTCATCCAGCGGCTGATTGAAATCGCCGGACCGGCCATGGGTATTCGCCCACAGCGGATAGCCGGCCTGGCCGCGCTTGTGCCGCAGCTGGGCGTAATCCAGGCTGGAAAAATGGTGATCCGCCAGCATCAGGCTCAGCCGCGCCACGTGCATCGCGTAAAGATTGTCCAGCCAGCGCGTCTCGCCGCGCGCAGTCAGGCGCGCGGCCAGCTTGTCCGCCAGCCGCGCGGCGCGGCGGCTCCAGGCCGGCGTGTTCACCGGCAGGCCCTGCGGAAAACGCCAGTACGGCGCCAGTTGCGCCGGCTCGGCCTCCGTCTCCCGCCATTCATTCCAGCGCGCGTCGATATGAGCCGGAATATTCAACAGCATGCGGCTTTGAAAGCCCTGCAGCTTGCCGCCCAAGCGACATTGCCGCTCATGCTCGAATTCCGGCATCAGCGGCAGCCGGTGATGCGTCAGCACCAGCCAGCCCACCGCGGCGGCCAGCGGCGGCAGACGGGAAAACGGCGGTTCGCACGCCTCCCCCATGCCGTCCGCCTGCAAACGCGCCAGCCAGCTGGCGTGATCCCGCGCCGTCGGCTGCCGCAAGCGCGCCAGCCAGCCGGCATCGTCGTCATCGCCGACAAAGGCCTGGAACAAGCGCAGCGACACCCACTCGTGGCGGTAGAGATTGCGCTCGCTCCGCTCGCCGCGCAGCCGTTGCTGAAACGCCTGGCTAGCCTTGCCCAGGTCGTGCAGCAAGGCCGCCAGGCCGGCCAGCAGCTGGATGTCCTCGCCGCTGTGCCAATCGTTCTCGTCCGCGCTGCGCAGCACATTGCGGCGGGTGCTGTGCGTGGGTGTGGCGCCGTCGGCATTGAAGCGGCTGGCGTCGCCGACGATCCACAGCAGCTCGCTATGGTCCTGGCCGCGTATCCAGTGGCAGGCCACCGCGGTGTTCTTGCGCGCGCTCTGGCGCAGCAAGCGCCGCAGCGTGTCCAGCCCGGCCTGGGTGATGGGCGTTTGCCAGACGCGGTCGCCGCGGCGCTCGGCGAACTGGTCCAGAATCTGCCGGCTGCGCGTCAGCGCCTTCTTGTCGCATTGCGAAATCAGCAGGATATTCATGCCGCCCGCCCCCGCCGCTCGGCAATGTCCTTCAAGGTGTCGATGATGAAGTCCAGCGCCTCGCCGCGGGTCAGCGCCTCGATGCAGGCCTGGCGGAAAGTCTGCTCATCGTCGCCGCGCATCGCGGAAACAAAGGCCTGCGGCAGAATCAGCGCGTCCTTGACCAGGTCCGCCGCGTCGAACACCAGCCCGCCGCGCCGGGTCTTGCCGTGCAACACCGCCAGGCCGTGCGGCAAGCCCAGCACCCAGGCCGCGGTGGCGCCCAGGCCGTAAGCCAGGTAATTGCCGTGATCCAGAAAGGCGTTGGCCGGGTCCGTGCCGGCGCCGCGCTTGGCGCGGCTGAAATCGCCATAACCGGTGGCCTGCGCCGCCAAGCGGAACAGCAACTTAGTCAGCCGCGCCTCCTCGGTCAGCAAATGCGCATGGTCCGGCGCCTGGGCGATCGCCTGGCGCGAAGCTTGCAAGGCCGCCTCCAGGCCGGCTACCTCCACCACGAAACCGGCTTCGCGCAAGGCGCGGCTGCCCAGCCAATGCCGCTGCAAACAGCCCAGCCGCGCCAGCTGCACATCCTTGGCGGCAGCCAGCCGCTGCGCGTCGTCAAACCAGAAGCGCACCCAGTACTGCAAATACTCCGTGGGCCGGTACTCGCTTTGCGGCGCGAACCACGCCGCCTCCTGCTCCAGCTCATTGGCGCTGAACAAGGGCGTGCCGCCCCCGCCGCAAAACCCCACCATCACCCCGGCCTTGGCCAGCTCCCGCATCGCCGCCTGCGTCACCGAGGTGCCGGTGCCCAGCAGGATGCAAGTGGTGTTGGCGATGGGGATATTCCAGTACAGCGAAGCCTTGCCGGCATCGGTGACGTACTCCACCCGCCCGCCGTTGACCAGCACCCGGCAGTGTTGCAGATAGTAAAGATTGGCGCGCTTGGAATGCAGAATGGTCTTGAGATCGGACGGGGAAAAATCGGACATGGCGATACCTTCGGGATGGAACGCGATGGCCTATTTTGCCATGTGCATGAATGGCATGGCAGCCTGCGCGACAAACCCTTTTTTTCAGACCCCTGGGGCCTACATTTAAAAACAATGACTTAGCGATAAGCTGGAAATTTGGGTCAAAGCCGGAAGAATCGCTGCAAATGCCCACGACATAAGGAATGTGGGCGGTGTAGACTCTAGTTCACTGCCGGATAGGCAGCTTAGAAAAGGAACCGCAGACCTTTGTCGCGCAGCAAGAGGTTCACTGCCGGATAGGCAGCTTAGAAAGTCCTCTTGCTCAATGCGGATATGGAGCATGTGTTCACTGCCGGATAGGCAGCTTAGAAATTTGCCGTTTCTGAGGCTTATCGCTACTTGAAGTTCACTGCCGGATAGGCAGCTTAGAAATGAAAGAGGCGCTAGAAAAGCTGGGAGACATCGTTCACTGCCGGATAGGCAGCTTAGAAACGAAAAGCACGACAGAACGCGTCAAAGAACACGTTCACTGCCGGATAGGCAGCTTAGAAAGTGCGGGGCGCAAGAGGTGACACATGGAATACGTTCACTGCCGGATAGGCAGCTTAGAAATCAGCGTCCAACGCCCACAACCGGAACCAGTTGTTCACTGCCGGATAGGCAGCTTAGAAACTACTACGCCGGCTCGCTGGCCGGCTAGTCCCGTTCACTGCCGGATAGGCAGCTTAGAAAATGTACACCGAAACTATATACCCTGAAGGTCCGTTCACTGCCGGATAGGCAGCTTAGAAATCTATGGGGTTAGTTTTGTTCTTGACAGATCAGTTCACTGCCGGATAGGCAGCTTAGAAATGCTAAAATTGGTTAACAACCAACTGCTCTCAGTTCACTGCCGGATAGGCAGCTTAGAAAAACAACAACTATAGAGAGGCCCGCAAGGGCCTGTTCACTGCCGGATAGGCAGCTTAGAAAACAGCGGGGCCCCTAGGGGCGCGCGAGCGCGGGTTCACTGCCGGATAGGCAGCTTAGAAATTGCAGCCCGGACGAACTCGTTCGGGCTGTTTGTTCACTGCCGGATAGGCAGCTTAGAAATTCTAGTTACGATGCTCAGCGCCGCGCCAAATGTTCACTGCCGGATAGGCAGCTTAGAAATTGATGAACTCATGACTGATGATCCGATATTCGTTCACTGCCGGATAGGCAGCTTAGAAAGTCGTAGCTTTTGACTTGAGTACCGCCGTCAAGTTCACTGCCGGATAGGCAGCTTAGAAATTGATGAACTCATGACTGATGATCCGATATTCGTTCACTGCCGGATAGGCAGCTTAGAAAAAGAGGAGGGCGCTGCGCAAGTACTGCCCGCGGTTCACTGCCGGATAGGCAGCTTAGAAAATGTCGAAGCTTATTCGTTTATTTGACACGGAGTTCACTGCCGGATAGGCAGCTTAGAAACTTAAATTTGGCGTTGGTGACCGGTACTGATTTGTTCACTGCCGGATAGGCAGCTTAGAAACGCCGCCGGCAGGCCCAGAACCCGATGTTGTAGTTCACTGCCGGATAGGCAGCTTAGAAATTGCGCCTTACAGCGTCGTCGGAGGCGTATAGGTTCACTGCCGGATAGGCAGCTTAGAAAAAACCAGCTTAGGTACAGGTTCTGCGCCAGTTGTTCACTGCCGGATAGGCAGCTTAGAAACGTTGTGTGAGTAATGTTTTGTTCTTAATCTTGTTCACTGCCGGATAGGCAGCTTAGAAATGGTGAGTCATTTGGCACCGTTAATGGTGTGAGTTCACTGCCGGATAGGCAGCTTAGAAAACAAGAAAATTCGGCTCAGCAAAGTTCAAGATGTTCACTGCCGGATAGGCAGCTTAGAAATGAAAGAGGCGCTAGAAAAGCTGGGAGACATCGTTCACTGCCGGATAGGCAGCTTAGAAAAGTCTTAGCCTTGACTGGCTTATGAAGATGTTGTTCACTGCCGGATAGGCAGCTTAGAAAGCCATCAACTGTTGGCGAAATGGTTGCGGCCGGTTCACTGCCGGATAGGCAGCTTAGAAATGCCCGGCGCCGCGCGCCGGGGTTTCATTCGGGTTCACTGCCGGATAGGCAGCTTAGAAACCGGAACTTCAGCTACGGCGTCGCCGGTTTCTGTTCACTGCCGGATAGGCAGCTTAGAAAATTCGAAAGAAAATCGTTGCATCGAAAGTTTTGTTCACTGCCGGATAGGCCGCTTAGAAATCGATCAGATACTCAATCGACTTCCTCATAACGTTCACTGCCGGATAGGCAGCTTAGAAAACCCTCCGTTCAAACTCCTCGATCAGGACGGTGTTCACTGCCGGATAGGCAGCTTAGAAATCCTCGGCGTCGCTGCGGACTTTGGTCCAGCTGTTCACTGCCGGATAGGCAGCTTAGAAATGCTGGCGGCGACGAGGCCCGGCGTGACCTTCAGTTCACTGCCGGATAGGCAGCTTAGAAATACAAGGGCGAAGTTCGGCATGGAAAGCTGGCGTTCACTGCCGGATAGGCAGCTTAGAAAAAGAATAGCGCTGCTGAGGCCTGGAACAATGTGTTCACTGCCGGATAGGCAGCTTAGAAATGGCTGCAGGTCTTCGCGGCGCGGCACGACTTGTTCACTGCCGGATAGGCAGCTTAGAAAGCTGAGAGCCAGGTTCCGCTTGCATGGCGCTAGTTCACTGCCGGATAGGCAGCTTAGAAAAAGTACTCAGCCCAGAAGTCTTCCAGCAACTCGTTCACTGCCGGATAGGCAGCTTAGAAATTGTGTTGCTTGTGCCATACCACAAAGAGGGGGTTCACTGCCGGATAGGCAGCTTAGAAACATGGTGCCCAGCTTTTCGGTCAGTCGGCCGCGTTCACTGCCGGATAGGCAGCTTAGAAAAACGCCCCCACCAGCGCCAGCACGGCCAGCAAGTTCACTGCCGGATAGGCAGCTTAGAAAGTAACCAGCACAGCCTAGAGAGCCGCGTGGAAGTTCACTGCCGGATAGGCAGCTTAGAAAGGCATGCGCGCCGGCGAGATAGTTGGACTGACGTTCACTGCCGGATAGGCAGCTTAGAAAAGTAGGGACGAGTGCGCAACCCTTGCCGAGTTGTTCACTGCCGGGTAGACAGCTTAGAAATTGACGCGCACCACGACAATCAGCGGGCTGGTGTTCACTGCCGGGTAGGCAGCTTAGAAAAGGAAGCGCACCAGCAGCTTGCAAACCCTTAGGTTCACTGCCGGGTAGGCAGCTTAGAAAAACCAGGATTAGCAGCCAAGCAGCCCACCGCCGTTCACTGCCGGATAGGCAGCTTAGAAATGTCCATCAATCAGCAGTAGCGCCAGCGCACCGTTCACTGCCGGGTAGGCAGCTTAGAAAACGTGTGCGTAGGTATCACGCGCTGCTGACGGGTTCACTGCCGGGCAGGCAGCTTAGATGTAGAAGTTCAGACCTGATCTGACAGTCTCCCGTTTTGACGGCACCCGACTGTCAGATCAATTCAAGTTGTCTACCTTCTCCCTCCATTCCCGTTTGCCATCAATAAAGGTTTGTACGGGCGTGC
>NZ_JAAOMA010000024.1:0-80563 GCF_011602385.1 Chromobacterium fluminis
CCCCCACCCCCATCGCCACCTTGCGGCGGTTCAGCGACCAATACGCCGGCCGGTCCAGGTAAGGCGCCAGCCGGCGCAGGCCCGGCTTTTGAAACCAATGGTGCCGATAGGCAACCCATTTGCGTACCTTGCGTCTAAACCAAGTCATCTGGAATTTTTTGATCCTTGTGCGCGCTCGTTGCCGTTAAACCACACTCGGCGACGGGGAAAACGCGAAAAGCTTGTCAAAGCCACGTCGATAATTTAAACAAGCGTTTGAATTGTTGCCGCCCAAGCGCAGGGCGCACCCAACGCACGACAGACCTGGCCGGATAGACCAGGCCGCGCAAAACCAACCGGAGAGACCCATGCCTGCATACCAAGCCCCGCTGCGGGATTTCGATTTCGTGCTCCACGAGCTGATCAAGGTACAGGACATCATCCCCACCCTGCCCGGCTACGAAGAAGCCACCCAGGACATCTTCCGCTCCTATCTGGAGGCCGCCGCCCAGTTCTGTGAAAGCGAACTGGCGCCGCTGAACCGCCAGGGCGACGAAGAAGGCTGTCACTACGACAGCTCCACCAAATCCGTCACCACCCCGCCCGGCTTCAAGGAAGCCTACCAGCAATACTGTGAACTGGGCTTCCCCACGCTGGACTGCGACCCGGCCTACGGCGGCCAAGGCATGCCCAAGGCGCTGAGCTTCCCCATCATGGAAATGCAGTGCTCCAGCAACGTGGCCTGGTCCATGTACCCCGGCCTGTCCCACGGCGCGTATTCTGCCATTCATGCCCACGGAACCGAAGCGCAAAAAGCAGCCTACCTGCCCAAACTGGTGGACGGCAGCTGGACCGGCACCATGTGCCTGACCGAACCGCACTGCGGCACCGACCTGGGCCTGCTCAAAACCCGCGCCGAACCCAACGGCGACGGCAGCTACAGCATTACCGGCACCAAGATTTTCATCTCCGCCGGTGAACATGATATGTCCGACAACATCATCCACCTGGTGCTGGCCCGCCTGCCGGACTCGCCCAAGGACGTGAAAGGCATCTCCCTGTTCATCGTGCCCAAGTTTCATGACGACGGCAGCCGCAACCCCGTGGCCTGCGGCAGCCTGGAACACAAGATGGGCATCAAGGCCAACGCCACCGCGGTGATCAACCTGGACGGCGCCAAGGGCTATTTGATTGGCGAAGTCAACAAAGGCCTGTCCTGCATGTTCACCATGATGAACGCCGCCCGCCTGGGCTGCGGCATGCAAGGCCTGGGCATAGGCGAAGCCTCCTTCCAGGGCGCGCTGGCCTATGCGCGCGAACGCCTGCAAATGCGCTCGCTCTCCGGCGACAAATGCCCGGACAAGCCGGCGGACCCCATCATCGTCCACCCGGACGTGCGCCGCATGCTGCTGACCCAGAAAGCCTACACCGAAGCCGGCCGCGCGCTGACCAGCTTGCTGGCGCTGCAACTGGACATTGAAGACAAACACCCGGACGCCGACGCCCGCCAGGACGCCGCCGACCTCGTGGCCCTGCTCACCCCGGTGGCCAAGGCCTTCATGACCGACAACGGCTACGAAGCCGCCAACCTGGGCATGCAAGTGTTCGGCGGCCACGGCTACATCCGCGAATGGGGCATGGAACAACTGGTGCGCGACTGCCGCATCTCCCAGATCTACGAAGGCACCAACGGCATCCAGGCCATCGACCTCTTGGGCCGCAAAGTGCTGATGGACCAGGGCCAGAAGCTGCGCAAGTTCACCAAGCAAATCCACAAGTTCTGCCAGGCCAATGAAGGCAACGACAAGCTGGCCGACTACGTGGCCCCGCTGTCCAAGCTGTTGAAAGACGTGGGCGAAGTGACCATGGGCATCGGCATGGCCGGCATGCAGAACCGCGACGAAGCCGGCGCGGCCGCCACCGACTACCTGCGCCTGATCGGCCACCTCAGCTACGCCTGGCTGTGGGCTCAAATGGCGGAAGTGGCTCATTCCAAGCTGGGCGGCGGCGAAGACGGCTTCTACCAGGCCAAGATCCTGACCGGCCGCTTCTATATGGCTAAGCTGTTCCCGGAAGTGCACAGCCTGCTGGCCAAGCTCAAGGCCGGCGCCAAGCCGTTGATGGAATTGCAGGACGAGCACTTCGCGTTCTAAGCCACCTAGAACGTGTTTACGATCTCGCGAGCTAGGGCGAGACAAGGCGAAAACCGCTGAGAAAGCGGAATGTACAAGCGGTACATGAGCATTTCGAAACGGTTTTCAACGCCGTATCGCCGACGCGCAGCAGATCGTAAACAGGTTCTTAGAACATGAAACGAAAACGGCCCCTATGGGCCGTTCCTCATGGGCGAATTCGCCGCGCTAGCGGCCTCGTCCGCGCTTCTTGCGCCGCCGCTGCTGTTGCGCCTCCGCCAACTGCTCCAGGCACAGATAAAGCTGCTGCACCGCCTCCACATGCTGGGCCAGATCCACGCGCTCCACCGCCAGATTCAGCAGCATCTCCAGATAATTAAAGAAGCCCTTGCACAGGCCGATGCGGTAGCTCTTGTCGGCAAAATCCATATCGCTGGCAATGCGGAACAACAGCCCGCGCGCCGCATGCTGGCGGTTGTTCTTCAACAACTGCGCCATATGCGCGGCGTACTGACGACCAATGGCGCAAGCCTCGAAATAATCCTGGGGCTCCGCCGGCTGCCAATAATGCGGATAAGTGCGGCCCGGCACGCGGCGGACAAAGGGCAGACGGAGGTCTTTGGCTTCGCTGGAGGGGAAACGGTAGCGGGAACGGCGGGGGTTGGGGAAGTCGGCAAGGTCAAACAAGGAAACAGGAATCGGGGAGAACTTCTTTGACATGATATTTCTCCTGCAGTCTGTGGAAGTACCGCCATCCCCTTCTCACGGGGGAAGGCAGACCGAACAGAGCGTGAGAAACCAGCGACTGCGAGCTGGCCAACCAGAAGGTTACCCCATCCGGTCCGCCATACAGACGCAACAGGACGCGCGAAATGCACGGATAGCCGCACTTCGCCCGCAGTCGATAAAAAGAAGATGGGTTCTCACGCCCAGTGCCGGGATCGAACGACACGGAGGTGATTGTTGCTGAGGGAGGAACGAGGGTCAAGCCTTGGAAGTTGTTTGGAGGCTCATGTGCTTTGCCGCCAGCATGGAAGGAGTGGGTCTACTTCTCGGTCATAGGTCATTTACCCGCCAGCCTTTCGCCTCCGCTCAGAACCACTCATCGGCCATTTCCCTTGTACCGAAGCCCAAGGGTGGCCTTCAGATTTGAGGAACGCTCACTCTCGACCCCAAGATGCCGTAGTAGCTGTTGACAGGAGCAAGACAATGACGTCCGCCAGGTGAGGGTTGATATACGGACAAGCCGGGACGCACGGCTTGAGAATATGCCCAATGGGTATGATAATAGCTATCAGAGATGGCCATTGAAATGCGAATATTGACATCAGCATAAACACTGTTAGATATCACAACAATCAGGGAGTCACCATTGAAGTCACGAGATCTCTTCACCATTCACGATCTGATCGCCAGCAATTACACAATCACAAAACTACCTTCTGGGAAATATCGACATCAGTTCACCCCAGCAACAACGGCGACAATCTATGAGTTCGAAGCCAATTCGACCCCAGTTATCACCGAGGGTGAGCGATACAACATTGGCTACGTGGTCGACGCTGCCGGCAGAAACATCATCGACTTGTCCGCACTCTCCCCAACATCTCAAGTCAATCCAATGCTCAGTTTTCTGGCGGCACAGCATATCGCTCACGGGAACCACGCCATCGAGAAGGCTAAGAACGATCAACGCGTCACCCACACAGCTACTGACGGCTACTACTGGGGAAAGAAATATGCTTGGCGCATGTTTGGCACAGTCATTGCTAAGGCAGCCTTCTTTGAGTATCTGGACGAAATTAGGCACCCGTCGATACCCTGCATCACTCGTGATCCCAACCACCCCCACTCAAACGATAAATCAACTGCGTACGCCGAGCATAGTTTGGAAGACGCAATACGCAACCTCATCGCATCCGCGGTCAAGGTATCCCCCGCATACTTCAAATCGCCCTTGTACTCAAAGAAGTTCACAATCAACGGCATTAATGCGCTCACCGACAAGAAGTAAAATCTAATCGTTCATTCCTCCAGGCAACCCAAGAGTGGATAAATGCTTTAATCCCCGCTCCAAAACTGCCTGGGGAGACCGCCTGAACAAACGAATACAGACAATATCATTTAGTTGTGCATTTTCGACAAACGCACACCTATACCATTGACAAAATGACAAAAAAAGCAGACATCTGAAATACACTCATTGGTAAACTTAATATAAACCTGTGCCGGCTTATACTTCATATTAGACACCATTCGTTGACAAAATATCAGACCATATTCATATTCAATGGCAAGACTCATTTTTTCATAAAGTCACTTGCAATTTACATGATAAAACTTCTGACTAGGGTACCTATCAACTCAGGACTATGAGCAATATGGCATTGATGAAACATAGGATGATCGCCTAAAAATTCATTAATTTAGGGCGGACTAGTACCCATCAATTAATTCAAACGTTAGGCCTCAATCAATATGGAAGCATTAATCGACCTTCTGAAGACTGATCCGAACGCCGCAAACACCTTCGGTGCACTTGCCAGCGCTGCAGTGGCTTTTTTCGCTCTCTTATTATCCATAATCTCTGTGGGTATTTCTGTATGGGCAATTCACAGCGAGCGCAAGCACAATACACTCTCTGTCCGTCCATTAGCGGAAATCACTGTCGCCGACTACGAAGACTGCCTTCGAGTCAAGCTCCGAAACCATGGCATTGGCCCTATGCTGATAACCGCAGTCAGTGTCTGCGATAACAAGAGTTGCAAACCGAGCCTCGTGGAATGGATGCCTCAATTGCCGAGGGATCACCCATGGACCAACTTCGCCAGCAACACTGCTGGGCGTGCGCTCCCTCCCGGCGGTGAAATCATTCTACTCGAACTTGTAGAACACGAGGGAGAAAGCGGCTTTGCTAGTTGCCGCAAGCTAATCCGCGAAGCACTTGCCACATTAACGGTGCATGTTGAATACACCGACATCTACAACACATTGATGCCAGAGCACAGTAAGCCATTATCCTGGTTTGGTCGGCACACAGCCTAACTAGTAGTTACACACGGATGCCCAAGCCTCGCATGACCGTCGGTGAACTTGAGCATTCCTGACCATCTGCTTTTCACAGTTCACTATTTTCGCTTAGGGTCGAGAGCGGTCCTAAGCAGCTGAGAAGGTAGCCATTCGGACAGGGTTTATGCCCAGCGACAGCTAAATTAGGCTAGGCTTTTCTTCCGGATATCTTAAGGCTGTAGCAAAGCCCACCTGCTCGGTGGGCTTTCTCAAAGTTAGGCATGAAGACATAGTCGCCCTAGCCCCCAACTAGCTTTGAAGGCTTAAGATTTTCTGACTCCAGCACCCACCCCTTTTGGCCTCCATCCCCCCCGTATACGCATCAATTTTGCCGAACACAGTCTTTCCAACCCGACAGAACGTGTCGGCTTGAATCGTGAATGCCGGTTTGTCGCGTGTATCGTTTACGGCAGCGTAAGCGAGGATGTCACGGCTTGCGATGGCCTCCGTCATTGGATCGGAGCAGCCGAACAAAGCGCTAACAAGAGGAGCCAGGAGAACTAGCTTGGTCATTTTTGGTATCCACCATTTCACCAGAGAACAACATTCTGCCCAGTTACACGGAATGATGTCACCATACCGAAGACTGGCTAGGTAGTGCCCTACCCACATACAGCAACTTACAGATTTGGCCACTTGGGGTCATACACAGAGCAACACGGCGTCAAACTGTCATACAACAAAGATTTTGGCGATTCTCTTTAAAGGTCCCAAACATGCACACCAACTCCCTCAGCTCATTCCTTAGCGGCATAGCTCTTTGTACCCTTGCCCTTACTGCTACGGCTTCTTCCCTTTACCAAGGCGTTATCACTGCCAGGAATGCGGGTGCGGGAAAAACCTGCTTCTCGGTGGACAGCTACCGATCGGCAAACAAGTCCATTGCCATCCCTGCCAAGGGGCTGGTTTTGACTTCAATCACCGTTTACACGACAACGACGGATGGCGCGCAAGCAATTTGGCAAGTAGATGCTGCCTCGCGCAACGAAGCGGAGCTGTACAAGGTCAAGTCAGCTGAATGTTTGGCTTATGGTGAAACGATTCCAGGAAAATACACGGTGGAGCAAGCCCCCAAATCTTTCCCAAACTCAAGCCCATTGGAGGTCGTGACTACCTACTGGCATCCAAGCGGAGCCGCGAATGGTTTGACGCTAGGTGGTACGTTTTGCTCAACAGCAAATGGCGTCATCGCAGCGTCAGAAGATGGAAGCTGCCCCGGCCAAAGCGCTTCCAAGAAAAAAACCAAGTCATTTTAAGCGCGTAACCTTCACTCGTCATGGGACAAAGCAACAAGAGCAGCTGTTACGGGACCCAGCCCTTACCTTAAAGGTCAAAGAATGTACGCAAACGGTCTACTTTCACTCCTTGGCGGCATGATTATTGGTGCGGCTTCTCTCACCACCTGTGCGTCATCTCTTTACCAAGGCATTATCACTACTCGGAATACGGAGGCAGGAAAAGTCTGCTTCTCCGTAGACAACTACCGATCAGCAAACAAATCCGTTGCCATCCCTGCCAAGGGGCTGGTTTTGACTTCCATCACGGTTTACACGGAAACGGCCAACGGTGCGCAAGCCATCTGGAAAATTAATGCAGCGTCCCGAAACGAAGTAGAACTCTACAAAGTCAAGTCTGGTGAATGTTTGATTTACGGAGAAGTCATTGCTGGCAAATACACAGTTAGCCAAGCTCCGAAGCCACTACCGGCCTCAACTCCGTTAGAGGTTGTAGCAACGTATTGGTACCCAGCAGAATTCAATAATATTTTGTCCATGGGAGGAAAGTTTTGCTCAATGGAAAATGGAATCATCGACGCCTCCGAAGACGGTAGCTGCCCTGGCCAAAGCGCTCCTAAGAAACGAGCCAAATCCCTATAAGCTTTTTGACCACAACACCATAAACAGAACAGCCTCTCAAATGAGAGGCTGTTTCCTATTCAAACACCAGCTTAGACGGGTTTCAGCTCCCGCAACGCTTCCGGATGCTGCACAGCTACCCGCAGCAAGGTCTGCGCCGCGCCGGTGGGCATGCGCCGGCCTTGTTCCCACTCCTGCAGCGTGCGCTTGCTGACATCCAGCAATGCCGCGAATTCCGTCTGGGACATGCCCATCTGCAAACGCGCTTGTGCGGCCAGCGTGGGCGTGACCTGGGTGCGCCGGGCGGCCTGATCCGCCTTCATCTGGCGCACGGATTCCAGCAGTTCCGCTCCCAGATCGCGCTGGGCGTCCCGAGCGGCCAGTTCTTTGTCAGTCGGCATCAATAGTCTCCTTGATCGCTCTGAGAATGTGGGCCGGAATATCCTCCCTCACATTCTTGCCATAGATGGTAAGCAACCAAATCGTGCCATCATCCAATAGGTTGTAATGGATCACTCGCACCCCGCCACGCTTCCCCTGCCCTTCCGAAGACCAACGTACCTTGCGGCAACCACCGGAGCCGGGGATCACCGCACCGGCAGTGGGATTGTTGACTAGCCAGACAAAGAAGGCGCTACGCTCTTCTTCTCTCCAGTAATCAGCAACATACCTAGTAAAAATGGAGGTTTCCGCTAGGGTGTACATGGCTCAATAGTACGTCAATGACGTACTCTCCACAAGAAAGAACAGACCTAGGTAAACACAAGCCACCGCATGAATCCATCGATCAAGCTCCCCACAACCTAATCCCCACCCTCACCCACTCTTAAACGCCTCAAAAAACCCCAGCGCCCGCGCATCGCCGGCATAAGCGACATTGATCCGCAGCCAGTCATTGTCCTCGCCGCCGGGCATGAAGCCGCTGCCCGGCGACAGCAGGATTCCTCGCTTGGCGGCTTCCGCCTGCATTTCCTCGAAGCTGTGGCGGCCGGTGCGCGCCCAGACGAACATGCCGCCCTGCGGCTCCGCGAACACTTGCCAGCCGTTGGCTTCCAGCGTTTGCAGCGTAGCGGCCATTTGCCGGTTCAGCCGCAGCCGCAGCCTTTGCGTCAGCTTGCGGTAAGCGCCGCTAGACAAGAGCTGGGCCACCACGCATTCCGCAAAGCGCTGGGTGCCAATGCCGGTGTACATCTTGATATTGGCCAGTTGGCGGATCAGTTCCGGCTGGGCCAGCACATAGCCGACGCGTAGCGAGCAACTGAGGGTTTTGGAGAAGCTGGACACGTAGATCACCCGCCGCAGCGAATCCAGCGCCGCCAGGCGCACGCCGGGGTGGTTCTGGAAATCCGCGTAGATGTCGTCTTCCACGATCAGAAAGTCATGGGCCTCCGCCAGTTGCAGCAGGCGGTGCGCCACCGCCGGCGTCAGACAGGTGCCGGTGGGGTTGTGGAACAGGCTGTTGATGAACAGGCATTTGGGCCGCTGCCGGGCCAGGATGGCTTCCAGCGCCGCCAGGTCCGGCCCGTTGCCGGCGCGCGGCACCGCCAGCATTTCTATGCCGTGGAATTTCAGCAGGTTGAACAGATTGTAGTAGCCGGGGCTTTCCACCAGCACGGTGTCGCCGGGCTTGAGCAGCGCGCGCGCCAGCAGGTCCAGCGCGTGGCTGCCGCCGTTGGTGGTGAGGATTTGCTCCTGCTCCACATGGATGTCGATCTGGCGCAGCCGCTGTTGCAGTTGCCGGCGCAAGGCGGGCAGGCCCAGCGGGGTGCTGTAGTCGAACAGGTCCGCCGGCTGGCAGCGGGTGATGTGGCGGATGGCGTAGCCCAGTTCTTCCTGGTCCCGCCAGCTGTCCGGCACCCAGCCGCAGCCCAGTTTCAACTGCTCGTCGCTGTCGCTGAACTGGCCCCAGGCCGGTTCCATGGTTTCCCGCCATTCGCTTTCCTCGCGGCCCGGCGGCGCGGCCACGAAGAAGCCGGCGCCGTGGCGCGATTCCAGCAGGCCCAGCGCCACCAGCCGGTCGTAGGCGTCGATCACGCAGGACTGGCTGAGCTGCTGCTCCTTGGCCAGTTGGCGGATGGAGGGCAGCCGGGTGCCGGGGCGGACCCGGCTGCGCCGTATCCAGGCGCGCAATTGATCTGCAATTTGCTGCACCAGCGGCTGCCGGCTGGCGCGGTCGAGTTCTAGCCGCATGGCAGGCTCACTGTTTGCTGATAACGAGCAAACAGTTAAGCGCAAATGGCCGCCGCTGTCACTTGTTGCCGTCATGGGTGGGCCGGATAGTGGCGTGTCGCACCCTTTTCATATCCAGGCCATAGCTTATGACTGTTCCACTGTTCGCCCACACTGTTTGTCCTGCCGTTTCCCTTTTGTCCACGGAGGCCGCATGAACGCGCGCCGCCACCCTGCCCGGCTGGCCTTCGGCCTGTGCCTGATCACTTGCGCGGTGAATCTGCAAGCGCCGTTGTACACCGCTTACGCGCAGTTGGCCGGCCAGGGCGCGGCGGCCACCGCCACCGCGTTTTCCGCCTATGTGCTGGGGGTGTTGCCGGTGCTGTTGGCGCTGGGCGGCCTGCCGGACCGGCTGGGACGCAAGCCCTTGATCCTGGCGGCACTGGCGCTGGCGATGCTGGCCACCGCCGTCATGGCGCTGTGGCCGCGGCTGGAGGCCTTGGCCGTGGCGCGCTTTCTGCTGGGCTGCGGCACCGCGCTGGCTTCCGCCGCCGGCGTCGCTTATATGGGGGAATTGATGGCGGAGCCGGACGGCCGCCGCGCCACTTTGTGGGTGACTGCCAGCACCTCGTTGGGCTTTGGCCTGGGCGCGGCGCTGACCAGCTTGTGCCTGCTGTGGCAGAACACGCTGACCCCGGCCAGCTTCTGGCTGCATCTGGCGCTGGCCGGCGCGGCGCTGCTGGCGGTGGCGGGCTTGCCGGACCCAGCCCCGCGCGGTCGTCACGCCTCCATGCTGCGCCCGCCCTATTTCCCCGCCGGCAGCTTGCTCTTCGGCTTGGCCATTCTGCTGGCCTGGGCGGCGGTGGGGCTGGTGATCGCGCTATTGCCCTCGGTGCTGGCCGCGCATGGGCTGGCGCGCTGGTCCGGGTTTTCCACTTTCACCGTGATCAGCTGCGGCCTGTTGTTCCAGCCGCTGGCCCGCGCGATGCCGCCCAGCCACGCCGCCCGCCTGGGCATGTTGGTGCTGCCGCCCAGTTACGCGCTGCTGGCCTGGGGCGCGACTCAGGGTTCGCTGGCGGCGGTGTTGCTCGGCGCGCTGGGCGCGAGCAGCTCCTGCTACGGCTTTACTTATCTGGGCGGTTTGTCCGCGGTGAACGCGCTGGCCGGCGCGGAGAAGCCGCGCGCCAGCGCTGGTTTCTTTCTATTGGCTTATATCGGCTTCAGCCTGCCGGTGATCTTCACCGGCTTGCTGCTGGACCGCCTGGGCGCGCCCATGGCCTTGTTGCTGTTTGGCCTGGCGCTGGCCGCCGGCGCGGCCATGGTGGCGCCGGCAATTGGACGGGAAACGGCGATGACAGGCATGCCCGCCATCGCCGCCGCCAGCCGGCGCGATTAGCCGACTAGCCCAGCCAGACTACTCAATTCACCGGATAGGCGGTCAGCAAAACCCAACTGCCCCGCACCACTTCGAAATCCAGTTGCACGCTGGAGAATTGCGAGCGGGTCTGCGCGGTGCACTTGCCCGCCGCGTCCGCAGCGGTGCAGCTATAGCCGCCTATCTTGTCTTTCTTCAGCACGCTATAGACGGTGACGCTCTGGCGGGCGTGGTTGCCGGAACACTGTACCGCGACGCCGGTGTACTTCTTGGGGTCCACGTAGTTGTTCCAGAAGCCGGTGTATTCCTCCACGCTGGTGAACAGGGTCTTGCCCACCTGGCTGGTACCGGCCGGCGGCGTCGCTCCATAGATATGCTGGTTGAGATGGCCGCCCGCGGCGTTGTTGTTGGCGGACACGCCGCTAGTCTTGACGCTGGGGATGGCCCGGCACTCTACGGCGTGGGCCAGACTGGGCAGGCCGGCGGCGATCAGTAGCGCGATGGCCATGGACAAGTGGTTAAGGGGGATTTTCTGGGCGTTTTGGCTCATGGTGAAACTCCTTGTGGAGAATGGGAAGGCCGGATCGCTTTGCCGCTAGCCGCAGGGCGGCAAGGAGGCTTCCGCCAAGACCGCGCAAACGTTCGTGGGCTCGCTCTTGACACCGCAGCGCTGACATGTGGCGGCGTCTAAATTACTCATACAGCATTGTTTATAATTCACCCCCAATAAATGTCAAATGGATTTTTTTACATCAATATGCCGTGCATTTAAGTTAATCACCCAGTCCATGTTCATTGCCCCGCCTCCTGCGGCGGCTAGCCTTGGCGTCTCCTTTGCCGGCCAGGTTTGGCTGGCAAAAAAATGCCATCACAAAATTGTTCACATTAAAATATTCTCCTAACAGAATATATGATCCGCCATTGTAAAATTAAATCTCAAAGCCCACACTATTTACCCGCCACCCATATTCACCGCTGACTTTTCTCACTCACAATAGCATCGCTATGTATGCATTTTGTCCTCGCTTTGTTTTTAATGTGCATTCTGGGGAAATTAATATCGAAAACTCAGACTCCAAACCGGGTCCGTCATGATTTACGCATTTGATTGCCATGCATTTTCCGCAGCAATGACACACGATGCGGCATCAAACGCATGGGATTGACGGCAATTGGTTTTGCCCTGGTTTTTCGCTGAACATTAATGGAGGATTCCCCATGGAAGTCAAATTTGGCAAAAAGAACGAGCCCTCGTTTTTTCTGGAGAAGAGCAAGGATTTAATTGCGGTGCGCACTCGAGACAATCAGCCAATTTCCACCAAGCTCAGCGCCACAATGCCAGCCGGCATCGCCAGTGGCGAGTTGGTATTGCAGTTTCCGGATGCGGGTTTGGAGGTGTACCGGGTGCCGCCGGGCCAGCAATCCGTCAATACGCGGAAAACCAGTTTGCGCGGTTTGCCCGAAGTGCGTTTCGCCGGCAGCGCGCTGGTTGACCGGCTCACTGGCGAGCCGGTGATTTACACCGAGAACATTTTCATCAAGTTTATTGATTCGCTGGATGAGCAAAGCTGCCTGGCCATCCTCCACGCCGCCGGCCTCACGGTGAAGCAGCGGCCGGCTTACGCCGCCAACGCTTATTTTGCCGCGGCCAAGGAGGGCAGCGGCACGCAGGTGTTTCAAACCGCGCTGGATTTGCTGCGACGCAGGGAGGTGGAGTACTGCCACCCTGAGCTGCTGCGCCAGCGCAAGCGGCGCGCCATTCACCCGAATCAGTGGCATCTGAAGAAAACCACGGTCAGTTATCAGGCGGAAATCGACGCCAGCGCCAATGTGGAGGCGGCGCATCGCCTGAGCCAGGGGGCAGGAGTTGTGATCGCGGTGATCGACGACGGCGTGGATATCGAGCACCCGGAGTTTGCCGTGCCGGGCAAAATCGTGGCGCCGGCGGATGTCAGCGATCCCGCCGCCAGCACGGACCCCCGGCCCAAGCAAGCGTGGGACAACCATGGCACGGCGGTGGCGGGCGTGGCGTGCGCCAGCGGGCGCTACGGCGCCAGCGGCGTGGCCCCCAAGGCGCGGCTGATGCCGATCCGCCTGGCCAGCGATTTGGGCTCGATGGCAGAGGCCTTCTCTTTCTTATGGGCGGCCAATCAAGGCGCCGACGTCATTTGTTGCAGTTGGGGACCGAGTGACGGCGCTTGGTTCGACCCGGCCGACCCGCTGCACCATCAGGTGGCGGCCTTGCCTGCCAGTACGCGGCTGGCGATGGATTACGCCGTCCAGCAAGGACGGGGCGGCAAGGGTTGCGTAATCTTTTTTGCGGCCGGCAATGGCAATGAAAGCGTGGATAACGATGGTTACGCCAGCTACGAAAAGGTGACGGCGGTGGCGGCTTGCAATGAGTACAGCCGGCGCAGCATCTACAGCGATTACGGCCAGGCGGTCTGGTGCGCTTTTCCCAGCGCCGATATTACCCACCCGGACCCGAGCATTCGGCCGGAGCCGGATCCGGATGGCCGGCCGCCACGCAGCCGCGGCATCTGGACTTCGGATCGCAGCGGCGGGGCCGGCTACAATTCTGGCAGCATCGACAGCGGGGACCAGTGGGGCAATTACACCGATGATTTTGGCGGCACTTCCAGCGCCTGCCCCGGCGCGGCGGGGGTAGCGGCCTTGATCCTGGCGGCACATCCTGCATTGGGCTGGCAGGAGGTGCGCAACATCATCGCGCAGAGTTGCGACAAGATTTCGCACCCCGGCGATGGCGAAGGCGGCCAGTACGATGGCAAGGGCCACAGCCGTTTTTACGGCTATGGCCGGGTGAACGCCGAAAACGCGGTACTCATCGCCAAGCGGCTGGCTCAGGCCGAGCCGCAGCCCGCGCCAGCCCTCTCCGTCGATTGATCCGTCGCGGCGGCGCGCCTTCAGCCGGCAGACGGCTTGACGGCGCGCAGCACAGCCTCCGCCAGGGTGCGCAGCAGTAATTCGCATGACGCGGCCCCGGCGTCCAGCACCCCCACGGAACGCGGGCCCAGGCGGGCGGCGCGCCCCAACCGGGCCTGCATCATCCGGGTGGACTCCAAGCCCTGCGCCGCCGCCGCTTGCATCGCCCGCAGACACTGCGGCCACCCCTCCCCGCTGGCCAGCGCTTGCTGATAGGCATCCCGCGCCGGCAGCAACACGTCAACCAGGGTTTTGTCGCCGGCGCGCGCGCCGCCCATGTCCAGCACCGCCTCCGTGCCGGCGGCCAGCGCCGCGCCGAAGCCGGCGGCATCCAGCCAGGGCCGCGAATCCAGCGTGTCCGCCATGGCCAGGAACAGGCTGCCGTACAGCGGCCCCATCGAACCACCGATGTCGTCCATCAAGCCGCGGGCCAGCAGCCGCAGCGCCTGCGGCAGCGGCGGCAAGGCCGGCAAGGCGTCCAGCGCTTGCCGGCACAAACCAAAACCCTTGTTCATATTGACGCCGTGGTCGCCGTCGCCAATCGCGCCGTCGATCTCGCTGAGACGGTCGCGCTGGCTGCGAATGGCCTCTATCATCACCGGCACCGCCTGGACGGTGGCGGCCCACGGCAGGCTTGCATCCGGGCTCAACATGGCAGCGCTCCCACCGTCCAGGCCGGGGATTGGCAGGGGTGGTCCAGGCCGGCGGCCAGTTCCGGCGTCAGCTTCATCAGGGTGACGCTGGCGCCCATCATCTCCAGCGCGGTGAAGTAATTGCCCACCAGCGGCCGGTCCACCTGGATGCCGCGCACCTGCAGTTGAGCGGACAGCTCGCCGTAGAGAATGTATTGCTCCATCAACGGGGTGGCGCCCATGCCGGACAAGAGCAAGGCCGCCCGGTCGCCCCGCTGCAAGGGCAGGTCGGCAAGCAGGGTTTCCAGCATCAGCTCCGCCATTTGTCTGGCGCTGGCGGTGGGCAGAACTTGGACGCCGGGCTCGCCGTGGTGGCCAATGCCCACTTCCATTTGACCGTCGGCGATGTGGAAATTGGCCTTGCCCGCCGCCGGAATGGTGCAGGCGGACAAGCCGATGCCCATGCTGCGGGTGTGAGCAATGGCCTGGCGCGCGGCGTCCGCCACCTGTTCCAGGCTGCCTCCCTGCGCGGCGTGGGCCGCTGCGGCCTTCCACATCAGGATTTCACCGGCCACGCCGCGGCGGCGCTCGCTCTCTTGAGCCGGGGCGGAGGGCACGTCGTCGTTGGCCACCACCGCCTCGACTCGCACGCCGGCCTGCTCGGCCAGGCGCATCGCCATTTTCACATTCATATTGTCGCCGGCGTAGTTGCCATACAGGCAAACCACGCCCGCGCCGCCGTCGGCGGCGGCGAATGCATCGGCAAAGCTCTTGGCGCTGGGCGAGGAGAACACTTCGCCGACTGCCACGGCGTCCAGCAGGTGGCGGCCCAGATAGCCGAGAAATGCCGGCTCGTGACCGGAGCCGCCGCCGCTGACGATGCCGACGCGGCCGGGCGCGCCGGCGTAGATGGATTTGAGCACGCGTGGGTTGCCGGTGGCGGCAACACTGCCATTGTGCGCGGCCAGGAAGCCGATCAACATGTCTTCGACCATGCGATCGGGATGGTTGAGGATGCGGTTCATGGTGTAGCTCCTATAAGGCGGTGTAGCCGCCATCTATCAACAGGTTCTCGCCGGTGATCATCGCGGCGTGCTCGCTGGACAGGTAGGCCGCCAACGCGGCCACTTCGTCCGGGCGGATAAAGCGGCCCAGCGGTATCCGCCGCCGCATGTCTTCGCCCACCGCGCCGGCCCAGGCCTGGCGGCCCAACTCGGTGGCCACCACGGTGGGGGAAATGGCGTTGACGGTAATGCCGTGGGCCGCCCACTCCGCCGCCAGCACCCGGGTCAGCGCCACCAGGCCGGCCTTGCTGGCGCAGTAAGCGCTGTGGCGCTCCAGCGCCACCACGCTGGCCTGGGAAGCGATATTGACGATGCGGCCGCCGCCCTGCTGGCGCATCAAGCGGCCGGCGGCCTGGGCCAGGAAGAACGGAGCCTTCAGATTGAGCGCCATGGTGGCGTCCCACGCCGCTTCGCTCACGTCGTCGGCGCGGTCCAGCAGCGCGATGCCGGCATTGTTGATCAGGATGTCCAGGCGCTTGCCCCAGCCGTGTGTCTGACGCACCACTTGCTCGGCGTTGCCGCTAACGCCGAGGTCGGCGACTATCGCCAGATGGCGCCGCGGGCCGCCGGCCAGTTGCGGCAGGCGCTCCTTCACGCTGCTGCTGATGTCCGCCAGCGCCACTGCCGCGCCCAGTTCCGCCAGCCGCTCGGCGATGGCCAGGCCGATGCCAGCGGCGGCCCCGGTCACCAGGGCCACCTTGCCGTCAAGCTTGAATCCGGCGTCCCAAGCCCGGTTTGCATGTCCTTCCATTGCGTTCTCCATCAGGCCTCTCCCGGCAACAACATGACCTTGAGCGAGCGGTCGCCGCTGCGTACCAGGTCGAAACCCTCTCGAAAGCGCGCCAGCGGCAGTGTGTGAGTGACCACGCCCTGGGTGGGCAGGCTTTGGTCGCGGATGCCCTCAATCACATGCGGGTAGCAGTAAGGTCCCAAATGGGAGCCGAGGATGTCCAGTTCCTTGCGGTCGCTGATGATGCTCCAGTCCTCGCACACCGGGTCCTTGAACACGCCTACTTCAACGAAGCGCCCCAGCTTGCGCAGCATGGCCAGGCCCTGGCTGACTGACTTGGGATGACCGGTGACCTCGATGTAGATGTCGCAGCCGTAGCCGCCGGTCAGCCGCTTGATCTCGGTGTTGACGTCGTCGCGGCTCGGGTTCAGCGTCAGGTCGGCGCCAAAGCGACGCGCCAACTCCAAACGCTCGTCGAACAGGTCGAGCGCAATCAGCTTGGCCGGCCCGGCCTTGCGCGCGGCGCCGATAATGCCCAGGCCCAGGGTGCCTGCGCCGGACACCACCACCACGTCGCCCAGCTGGATCTGGGCGCGCTGAACCGCGTGAAAGGAGCAGGCATAGGGTTCGATCAGCACCGCCTGCTCCAGCGGCAGTTCTTCCGGCACCCGGTAGGTGATCGCCTCCTTGGTGAATTTCATGTACTCGGCCATGCCGCCGTTGACGTTGTGCTGGAAACCATAGAGATCGTGTTTCTCGCACATCCAGTACTGGCCGCGTTGACAAAAACGGCAGGCCCAGCAGGGCACGATCTGCTCGGAAATCACTCGCTCTCCGATGGAGAACCGGGTCACGCCAGCACCCAGCTTGACGATGCGGCCGATGAATTCGTGGCCGGGTATCATCGGCGCCTTGATGTAGGCGGGCTGGTTCTCGTCGCCCCAAAAACTGGGCGCGCCGTCATAGGCTTTCAGATCGCCTGCGCAGATGCCGCAGCCTTCCACTTTGACCAGGATTTCTCCCGGCCCCGGTTCCGGCACCGAAACGGTTTCCAGCCGGTAATCGCCCGGCGCGTAGGCCACTACCGCCTGCATGGCGGCGGGAATGAGGGTTTCGCTTGCGCTCATGGCCGTCTCCTTCAAGCGCCAGACTTGAGTTTGGCCAGCAGCGCATCGGCATTGGCCGGGGTGATGGTGGTCCAGGGCACGTCGTAGCGTTTGGCAGCGCCGCCGGCCCAGGGCATGGTTTTGGCGTATTCGCGCCAGATATCGGAGCGCGGCTGGTAAGCCGGCCCCCTGACCGCGCGCAGGGCCAGGTCCAAGGCGCCCTGCGCCTGGGCCTTGGCGTCCTGGAAGAAGCTAACCATCAAGGTGCCGTTTTTCACCGCTAGGATGCCGTCGCGAATGCCGTCGATGCCGGAGGCCGGCATTTTCGCGGGGTCCAGGCCCTTGCCCCGCACCGCTTCCAATCCGCCCAGCGCGATGTCGTCGTTCTGACCGATCAGGCCATTGATCTGGCCCGGCCGCGCGGTCAGCCAGTTTTCCATCAGCGTCAACGCCTCCGCGCGCGACCAGTTGGCCGGTTTGCGTTCCAATACCTTGATGCCCGGATAGCGCGCCAGCGCCTTCTGATTACCCGCGCTGCGCTCCAACTGCGCAGACTGGCCGATAGGGCCTTCCATGATCACCACATTGCCCTTGCCCTTCAGCGCCTTGGCCACGGCTTCCGCCTGCAGCTCGCCGGCCACGGTGTCGTTGTTGCCGATATAGGCGGTGAGCTGGTCGCCCTTGACGCGGGTGTTGGACCCAATCACCGGAATCTTGGCGCGCACGGCTTTGGCCACCGCTTCCGCCCCGGCGGCGATGTCGATGGGCACAAACAGAATGGCGTCGTACTTCTGGGTAATCATGGTGTCGAACTGGTTGTTCTGCGTCAGCGCGTCGTAGCGGCCGTCAAACACCGTAATGCGCACCGAGCCGTCCTTCACCGCGGGGTGCTGCTTCAACGCGTCCACCCACATCTGCATGAATTCGCCCTTGAGTCCGTAGACCGCGGCGCCGATGCGCAGCGGCTGGGCCGCCCAGGCCGGAAGCGCCAGCGCGCAAAGTAGCGCCGCCGCGCCGAGTTTGAATCGTTGCATGCTCCATTCCTCCTTTGAGATTGCGCCGCAACGGGCGCGGACAAAGCGTTTGGCTCAGGTTTGCCGATGGCGCGAGCCGTCCAGCAACACCGCCGCCACGATGATCACGCCCTTGATCAACTGCTGGTAATAGGACGACACCCCCATTAGATCGAGCCCGTTGTTGATCACGCCGATGATCAATGCGCCCATCACGGAGCCCAGCACCGAGCCGACGCCGCCGGACAGGCTGGCGCCGCCGATCACCACCGCGGCGATGGCGTCCAGTTCATAAGCCACGCCGGCCTGCGGCAGCGCCGCGGTGGTGCGGGCGGTGAGGATGAGGCCGGCCAGCCCGGACAGGCCGCCGGCAATCAGGTAGACACAGAAAGTGATCCAGCGGGTGCGGATGCCGCTGGTGCGCGCGCTTTTTTCATTGCCGCCCACCGCATAGACATAGCGGCCGAACACGGTGTGGGTCAGCGTGAACCAGGCCAGCGCGGCCACCAGCGCGAAGATCAGCACCGGCAACGGCACCCCCGCCCACTCACCCTGACCGATCAGGCGGAAACCATCCGGCAGACTGGAAACCGGCATGCCGTCGCTATAGATGTAAGTCAGCCCGCGCGCGGCGCTGAGCATGCCCAGAGTGGCGACAAAGGACGGTACCGCCAGCCGCGCCACCAGCACGCCGTTGACCGCGCCCAGCGCCAGGCCGCAGCCCAACCCCGCCAACAGGGCCGGAAGAACGCCGGCTTCCGGCAGGACGGCCATGCTGGCGGCCACCATGCCGGCGAAAGCCAGCACCGCGCCCACCGACAGATCGATGCCGCGGCTGAGAATGACAAAGGTCATGCCCACCGCCAGAATGCCGTTGATCGAAGTCTGGCGCAGGATGTTGGCCCAGTTGTCCCAACTGAGGAAATACGGACTGGCCAGACTCAGCAACAGGCATAACAGCAAGAACACAGCGACAATGCCATAGCGGGACAAGGCGGCGCGACCGGGTAAACGGGCGGTAAAAGCCGGCGATTTGGGACTCAGGGAATCGTCCATCGGGTTTCCTTTCAAGATGATCGCTTGGGACGAAGGAGCTCAGGAGGCCAAGTGCAGCAAACCCTGCTGGCTGGCCTCCGCGCCGTCCAACATCGCCACCAGCCTGCCGGCTTTGAACACGGCGATTCGGTCGCTCAGTTCCAGGATTTCCGGCGCTTCCGACGACACCAGCAGTACGGCGCCGCCCTCTCGGGCAAAGTCGTCCAGAAAGGCGTACACCTCGCGCTTGGCGCCTTCGTCAATGCCGCGGGTAGGCTCATCGCACAACAGGCAGCGCGGCCGAGCGGCCAGACAGCGGGCCAGCACCACTTTCTGCTGATTGCCGCCGCTCATTCGTCCGGTGGGCATATTCGGCGAGGCGGTTTTGACACGCAGCCTCCGTCACCAGCGCCCGTTGCGCCGCGCGCCTCACCACACCGCCGCGTGCCAGGCGCGGCAGCACTGGATAGGCGATGTTGTCGGCCACCGAGGCCGACAACACCAGGCCGCTGTCCTTGCGGTCTTCCGTCACCAGGGCCAGGCCGGCGCGGATGGCGCCCGCCGGGCTGGCCGGCACTTCCCGGCCAGCCAGCCGCACGCTGCCGCGCTGACGCCGGCTCAAGCCGTACAGACAGTTGAGCAGTTCGCTGCGGCCGGAACCCAGCAGGCCGTAAATGCCGACGATTTCACCCGGATGCACCACCAGACTGATGTCCTTGAACTCTCCGTCGCGCCCCAAGCCCTCCACTTGCAGCAGCGGGGCGGCGGCGGTCACGGTGGCGGGGCGGCGGGCGCGCTCGCTGCGCAGTTCCCGGCCAACGATCTGACTAACCAGGTGGGGACGGTCGATCTCGGCCAGCCGGCCGCTTTCGACAAAAGCGCCGTCGCGGAACACGGTATAGCAATCCGCAATCTCGAAAATTTCGGACAGCCGGTGTGAAACGTAGATGATGCCGGCCCCATGGGCGGCAAGGCGGCGAACCGCGGCGAACAAGGCTTCGGTTTCCCGTTCGCCCAGCGATGACGTGGGTTCGTCCATGATCAGGATGTCGCTGTCGCGGTTGAAAGCTTTGGCGATTTCCACCAGCTGGGTCTGCGCCAGGCTGAGCTGCGACATCGGGCAGCGTGGGTCGAGATCGAAATCCAACCGCTGCAGCAAGGCCTCGGCGTCGGCCAGTTGGCGGCGGCGGTCCACCAGAGCGCCCCAGAGACGCGGCTCGCGGCCCAGTGTCAGGTTTTCCGCCACGCTCAAGCCCGGCACCGGCGACAGCTCTTGCGTGATCATGGCGATGCGCCGGTTCAAGGCCGCCAGTGGCGAGGCGAAATCCACCTCCCGCCCCCGCAACCGCAGGCTGCCGCCGTCTCGTCGCAGCAAACCCATCACAATACTCAAAAAGGTGGATTTGCCAGCGCCGTTGCCCCCGCACAGCGCATGCACGCTGCCGACCTCCAACTCCAGACAGCCGTTGCGCAGGGCCGCCACGCCGTTAAAGGATTTCGCAATGCCTGTCGCCTGCAATAGCACGGTTTCCATTAGCACCTCCGATCAGAACAAATGATCACAAACTGAACACATGCTAAGCAGCGGGTTTTGCCACCGTCAATTCAAACCAGCCATACAACAATCATGCAGCGCAAGATAATCGCCCGCAAAACACTTCATTAATTTGTTAACACCACAAGAGGCAAGCGCTGTAGCGCATGCTGCAAGTGCAATAAAATCATGGTAGCTTTTCAGCAACAACAATGAAAAACTTTCCATTAATTGAAATTACGTTCATTGTATTCATCAGCAGCGCCACCCGCGCCCCACCTCACCCAGCAAAGGAGAGCCAGATGCACATCGCCATCGCTTGCGACGAGGCCGCGTTCGACCTCAAGGAAATCCTGCTGCGCCATCTGCAGGCGCAAGGCCGCCAGGTCAGCGACTGCGGAGTGTTCAACCGCCAGCCGGCGCTGTACGCCGATATCGCCATCCCCGTCGCGGAGCAGCTCATCGCCGGACGCTATAGCCACGCGGTGCTGTTATGCGGCACCGGCATAGGCATGGCCATCGCCGCCAACAAGGTGGCGGGCATACGGGCCGCGCAATGCCATGACACTTATTCCGCCGAGCGGGCCAAGCGCAGCAACGACGCGCAAATCATCACCCTGGGCGCGCGCGTGGTGGGGCCGGAGTTGGCCAAGCGCATTGTGGACACCTGGCTGGAGGCGCGGTTTGACGGCGGCGCCTCGCAACCTAAACTGGACAGAATTCATCAATACGAGCAGGCCTCCCCGCACCGTGATGGTGATGGCGAGCCAAGTTGAGGCCAGACCACGCTCCGCCGATTTGGCATAAACTGGCGGCCCCGCCCCTGTCGGCGGCCCAACAAAGAGGAAGGCATGAATCAAGACGAGCTGACAGAACTGGCGACTCTTTATTACGTGGACAACCACACTCAGGAGGCGCTGGCCAAACGCTTCGGCATCTCGCGCGCCACCGTCAGCCGCATGTTGCGCAAGGCCCAGGAAGAAGGCGTGGTGGAAATCCGGGTACGCCAACACCCGGCTTACGCCAGCGGCCTGGAACAAGAGCTGCGCCAACGCTTCGGTATCTCGCGCGCCATCATCGCCATCGACCATCAGGACAGCGACAAGCAGCGCGCGCTGCTGGCGGCGCAGGTGGCCGCCTATCTGGACCAAGCCCTGGACGATGGCATGGTGGTGGCGGTGGGCATGGGCCGCAATATCAGCGCGGTGTCCGACTATATTTCCACCCCCACGCGACGCCAATGCGCCTTCATCTCCGCCATAGGAGGCGCTTACCGTGGCGGCGAAGCCATGAACGCCGATCATATCTGCCGCCGGCTGGCTGCGCGCTTCGGCGGGGAAAGCGAAACGCTGTACGCGCCGGCGCTGATACAAGACCCGGCCTTGCGCCAATGCCTGCTGGAGAACGACACCGTGCGCCAGACGCTGGACCGCGCCCGCCGCGCCGACCTGGCGCTGATCGGCGTCGGCGACATGTCGGAGGACAGCAATATCGTGCGCATGGGCTGGTTCAGCCCGACCGAGATCGCCGCGGCCAAACGCGGCGGCACCATAGGCGACGTGATGGGTTACGACTTCTTCGACATTTACGGCCAACCGGCCAACACGACGCTGCAGGGCCGCGTGCTGGGCATCCATCGCAGCGATCTGGAACGCATTCCCAATGTGATCGCCATCGCTAGCGAACAGTCCAAGGCCACCGCGCTGCTAGGCGCGCTGCGCACCGGGGTGATCGACACCCTAGCCACCACCACGGTCAACGCGATGACGGTGATCAGTCTGGACGACATCACCCGCAAAACGCCGGTGGCCTAATCCACCGGCACCGCCAGATGGGCAAGCGGCGGGTGGCACCGGGTACGCGCCGCGCGGTGAGTGACGGCCAGCCATGCCAAAGATCTGGCGGTGTTCGATAAAAAAAACCATGCCGGATCGCCTGGCATGGCGATCCGGCATGGTGTTAAGCCGATCCTGTCCCGTTACCTGCCTGTGACCGCAGGCATCGACACAACACGCGGCGGCTTACTTGCCCTTGCACTGCCAATGCAGGCTGGAGCTGCCCTCGGCGCGCCACACCCCCCACTGGCCGCTCAAATCCGGCCGGTCGCCTCTGCTCGACCAGCCATTGAACCAGATCTTGCCGCCATAGCTGACCTTGGCGCAGGGTTGGGAGTAAACCTGCTTGCTATCCCAGGGCAGGACATCGCCGGTATTGGCGGCGGCCTTGACCTCCAGGTCGTGGCTGGCTTTAGCGGTGTTGCCCTTGCTATCCGTCACCACCAGCTTGATCTTGTGCCGGCCTTCCTTGCTGCCGCGCGGCGCACTGACCAGCAGTTGCTCTTTATTGGGCGACAAGATCAGCCCGCTGTCATTGCTCCACTGATAGCTCAGCTTGCTGCCGCTGGAGTCCTTCGCCGACAGCAAGGCGGGGTCCCCGCCCATGGTGATGTCGTCAGGGCCGCTGATCTTGGCCTGTGGCGGCGGGGTTTCCGCCGCCTGCTTTTTCACCTTGACCACATGGCTGGCTTCCGCGCTGCGGCCTTGATCGTCCTTCACTTTCACGGTGATCTGGTAGTTGGTGTCCACCGTCAGGGCCGGAGCGATGAAGCTGGCCTCGGCGCCTTGCTTGGTGAAGCTCAGCGTCGGTTGGCTCTTCCAGCTGTATTTGAGCTTCTTGCCGCTGGATTCCGCGGCGGACAGCAGCACCTCGTCCCCGGCCTGGGCGCGGTCCGGACCGGTCAACCTGGCTTGCGGCGGCGGCGCTATCTCGGCGTCGGACTTCACGTCGATCAGATGCAGGGCTTCCGCGGTTCGGCCCTTGCCGTCGGTGATCACCAGCTTGACCGTGTGTTTGCCCGCCAGGGTGCCTGGCAGCGCATGCACCAATACTTGTTCTTTCTGCGAGTCCAACTTCAAGCCGCTATCGTTTGACCACTGGTAGCTCAGCTTATTGCCGGTGGAGTCCTTAGCCGACAGCAGCAGCCCGCTGGGGTCTCCAACGGTTGTTTCGCTCGGGCCGGTGATCTTGGCGCGCAGCGGCGCGCCGTCCATGGCGGCATCCAACAGATCCAGCGCTTTGACCAGATCAGGTTGCACGCCGATGGCTTGTTTCGGGTCGGGGAAGGGCAAGGGCTGGCCGCTGGCCACCAGGATCTCGCGCATCAGCTTGGGCGGCACATTGCCATAGCCCCGGGCGCGCGCAATGCTTTGCAGCAGCGCGGTCCCACCCGCGACGATGGGGGTGGCGGACGAGGTGGCGTTGAAGCTGTGGGTGTAAAGCTGGTGGTTGTTCGGCTGCTTTTCATCCCAGCTGGTGGTCGTTACATCTGCGCCCCAGCTAAAGACATCCACCCGGCTGCCATAATTCGAGCTAGGTCGTTTTTTGCCTTTTTTAGGCTCCGCCGAACCCACATAGATGGAACCGGAATCGCGCTTTTTCCTATCGTAATCACCCTTAAAGTAAGGGTGATCCAAATTGCTATATCCATTGGAGGCGGGGAGTAGGACATGCACTCCCATTTCCTGCACCAGATAGGACACCGCATCAAACCCCAGCGGCTTGGATTCTATCGGGAGCTTGCATTTATCCGGCGCGCACACCTCCGGCGGCGGCTTGACCGAAGGTCGGTAACCGGCGCCCATATGCACAACATCGCCCGCCTGCACATAGTTTTGCAGATCAATCAGCTGCGTCGGTCCAAACCGGGAAAATCCAGCCTGCGCATTGGGCACAATGCCGGTGGTGCCAAAACCGTTATCTTTTGACACGGTGATACCCACGCTCTTCGTGTCATGAGCATGTGGCCCGTCCGAGTCCAGTTTATGCACCAGGAAGGGCTTGGGCAGGTCCACATGCTTTACATTCCACATCCCCTGTTCGCTGGAGATAATCCGCACCTGCTCACCCTTGTTATTGGCCAGCCGCTGCGCTTCCAGCGCGTTCACCCCGCCAAACAAATAAGGCCCTTTGGGCTTATTGGGGTAGAGGTAGTACTGGCAGGTATTGATATTGGCGCCGTCGCAATTGGTGTAGTCCGGAATGCTGGCCCGGCTGACCGCCAGCAGCTCGCCATCGTCCTTCTCGATCGGCTCCAGTTCCGGTTCGATATACGCCAGTTCCACCAAGGGGTTTTGTTCCAGCTTGGACACCAGTTGCTGCGCGTCCAGCGGCGAAAGGTTATGGGTGTCTATCAGGTAATAGCGGGTGAGATTATGCCGCGCCAGCGCCTGATGTTTCTGCGCATTCCGCGACATCGCCGGCGACACCACCGGCCGCAATTGCGGGGCCAGCCGCTGCAGGCGGTCCAGCTCCGGGTTGGGTTGGCTGCGGCCTGACAGTGCGCTCAGTTCCGATTTAAGCAGCACAACGATGGGTTGCGCCGAGGCATTGGGCGCGGCTTGCAGCGTCGCGCCCCACAAGGCGGCAAACGCCGCGCCGACGAGGAGAACGGTACGGTTTTTTCTCATGCTGGTTGCTATCTTTATTGTTTGTTTTTCAAGAAGCCAGCCAATCCACGCGGTGGCGCGCATCGGCAGCGGTCAGGCCGGAAATACGGTTGCGCAGCCAGCCGGACCTTGCCTGGGCGACAAACCCGTTGTCTGCGCCATCGGCAAGGTTCGACGCGGCTTGAAGCAGGGTGGATTCTCAGCGCCTTGCGGCCATCCTGGCAGCCGGCCCGGCAAAGGAAAACCAATCTAAATAGAAGCTCAAGCCCGGCCGGAGAAGGGGTTCGCGGTGTTTTCGGCGGGTCGATTGAGCCGATGCCGGGCGCCGGATTGTTCCCTGATGCGGCCATGGATGGTTTGATCTAGCCCATTTCGGCAACTATGTTTCATCAAGAGGCCGCGGCTCTGGCAGGGCGCGTCGCGGCACAATAGACACAGTATCTGTCCGGGGGAGCACTCCATGCTGCATCAGTTGACCGTCAAGCAAAAACTGCTGGCAGGCTTTGGCCTGCTGATCATTCTGATCGCCATCATCGTGGCGGTGGCGATGATGAAGTTGAACACCATCAGCGACAAGATCCGCGATGTGACCGAGGATCGCTATCCCAAGATCGTGTTGGCCAACAAGATCAGCGTCACCACGCTGGATATCGGCCGCTCCATTCGCAACGCCATCATCGTTCAGACGCCGGAAGAGACCGAGATCCATCTCAAGCGAGTGGAGGAACTGCGCGCCGCCAACGCATCCAATATGGATCAGATGGAAAAACTGCTGTCCACGCCCAAGGGGAAGGAGCTGTTTGACAAGCTCAAGAGCGCCAGCGCCAATCTGGGCGCCCAGTTTGAACCCTTGTACGCCTTGGCTCGCGCCAATAAGAACGAGGAAGCCAAAACCTTTTTGATGAAAACCTTTGCGCCGGCCAACAACGCGTTTTTGAAGTCGCTGAAAGAGATGTCGGACTTTCAGGAAGACTTGATGCAAAAGTCGATTGAGGCCAGCAAAACCGCTCAAAGCGAGGCGGTGACGGTACTGCTTACCGTGGCGGTGATCGCCTTGTTCGCGGCGATGGCGATTGCGATATTCATCGCCAATCTGGTGACGGTGCCGCTGAAGAAATCCGCGCAGTTGGTGCGCAACATCAAACAGGGCGATCTGTCCGGCAACGATGAGCGGATTCCAGACGCGCGCGACGAGGCCATCGCCATGGCCAAAGATATCCAAGAGATGCGCCAAGGCTTGCGCGAGGTGGTGGCCAGCATTCAGAAAAACGCCAACGAGGTGTCCGACTCCGCTCACGAGCTGGCCAGCATGTCCGAGCAGGTGGCCCACGGCGCTCAGCGCCAGTCCGAGGCCACGTCCGAAGCCGCCGCCACCATCGAGGAGCTGACGGTCAGCATCAACCACGTGGCGGACAACTCCAACGAAGCTTCCCGCCAGGCGGCGATGGCCGGCGATCTGGCCAGCCGCGGCGGCCATGCGGTGAAGGCGTCGGTGGGCAATATCGAATCGGTGTCGTCTTCGGTGGCGGCCACTTCGGACCAGATGAAGGGCCTGACTCAGGAAGTGCAGAAGATAGGCAATATCGTCACGGTGATCCGCGACGTGGCGGACCAGACCAACCTCCTGGCCTTGAACGCGGCGATCGAGGCGGCGCGCGCCGGCGAGATGGGCCGCGGCTTTGCGGTGGTGGCGGACGAGGTGCGCAAGCTGGCGGAACGCACCGCCAGTTCCGCTCAGGAAATCACGCAGATGATCGGCTCCATCCAGGGCAGCGCCAACCGGGTGGTGGGCAGCATGGAGCAAAGCCTGTCCAGCGTGGGCACGGTGTCCGACGGCGCCAGCCAGGCCACCGACTCCATGCAGGAGATAGAGGGCAGCACCCACTCCATCGTGCACTCCATCGGCAACATCACCAGCGCGCTGAGCGAACAACGCACCGCCAGCCTGAACCTGGCGCAGAGCATGGAGCGGGTGTCGCAGATGGCGGAGGAAAACAGCGCCACGGTGGAAGAACTGGCCACGACCTCCAGCCAGCTCAACGCACTGGCGCAGAATCTACAGGGCGTGACCTCGCGCTTCCGTCTCTAAAAAACAGGTTTCAAACGAGGCGGGCCCGGCAAGCCCGGGTCCGCCCTTCCCCGCGCTCAGTCGTCCTGAGAGCCGCTAACAAAACCTCGCAGAGAACCTGAGCCAAGGCGCGCCGACGCAGGCAGTACAAATAGTACGACAAGGAGGCGCAACGCAGGATCAGGGGTGTTGTTAGAGCCTGTTCAAAGTCTCGCGAGCAAGGGCGAGACAAGGCGAAAACGAGCGAAAAAGCGGAATGTACACGTGGTACATGAGCATTTTGAGCTCGTTTTCAACACCGTATCGCTGAAGCGCAGCAGACATTGAACAGGTTCTTAGAGGGTCTGAGTGCCCTTCTGGATCAACTCCACCTTGTAACCGTCCGGGTCCTGCAAAAAGGCGATCACGGTGCGGCCGTGCTTCATCGGCCCCGCTTCGCGCGCCACCGCGTAGCCCAGCGCGCGCGCCTGCTCGCAAACGGCGGCGGCGTCGTCCACTTCGATCGCCACATGGCCATAGCCGTTGCCCAGCTGGTAATCGCCTTGATCCCAGTTATGGGTGAGTTCGATGGCGGCGGCCTCGGTTTCGTCTCGATAGCCGACAAAAGCCAGGGTAAAGCAGCCGTCCGAGAAGTCGTTGCGACGCAGCAGGCGCATCCCCAGCGCCCGGGTGTAGAAGGCCAGCGCGGCGTCCAGATCGGCCACGCGCAACATGGTGTGCAAAATTCTCATGCGCTTGTTCCTGAGGGTGGAAATGAAGATCTCGGCCATCTTAACCGCGCTCACCATCCATAAAAAGCGACTTATAATGTGCAGATCAATCATAAAAAGCGAAAAATGAAACTCTCGCAACTGAACTTCTTCTGCGCGGTGGTGGAGCAAGGCAGCATCGCCGCCGCCGCCGAGCAATTGCACCGGGTGCCGTCCAACCTTACCGCCCGCTTGCAGGAATTGGAGGCGGAACTGGGGGTCAAGCTGTTCAGCCGCGAAAACCGCCGCCTGCTGACCACGCCGGAAGGCCATCTGCTCTACCGCCACGCCCGAGGCCTGCTGCAACAGGCCGACGAGGTGCGCGGCCTGTTCACCGACGCGCCCGCGCGCGGTCTGCTGCGGGTGGGCGCGCTGGACGGCGCTCTGGCCACCCATCTGCCCGCCCGCATCGCCCGCTACCGCCGCCAACACACCGAGGTGGAGCTGCATCTGCGCGCCGGCCATTCCTTGCAGTTGGAACGCCAGTTGCAGGACGGAGAGCTGGACCTGATCCTCAGCGACGGGCCGGTGGAACACCCGCTGCTGACCAGCCGACTGGCGTTCCGGGAGAAGCTGATGTTGATCGCGCCGCCGGACACCGCCGCGGCGACGGCCGAGGCCTTGGCCGGGCTGGAGCTGTACACCTTCGGCGCGGCCTGTCATTACCGCCGGCTGGTGGAGCAATGGCTGCAAGCCTCCGGTGTGCGGCCGCGCGCAGTGCTGGAGATCGAATCCTATCCGGCCATCTTCGCCTGCGTCACCGCCGGCGCCGGCTTTTCCTGCGTGCCGGAAAGCCTGTGCCGGCCGCAAGACGGTTACCGCGGCTTCGCGCTGCCGGATTTGGCGATCAGCGACATCCACTTCATCTGGCGCAGGCAGCAGGAGTCCGCATTGGTCGACGGTTTCATCCAGTCCGTCGCCACGGATTAAAAGCCTGTTCAATGCCTGCCACGCTAGCGCCTGCACCCGCTTTCCCCGCCATACGCCTAGTCTCGTTCTTGCCCGCGAGACTGTGCACCGGCGCAAAAAAAACACACAAGGCCGGGCAAGCGGGGAAACGGCATGGGCGCAATGAGCAAAAATCGCAATCGGCATAACATGATCTCGTCGTAAGGTCGGCCAGCCGGCATCCGTACGCCGGCCCTTCCTTTCACTTGGGACCCGATCATGAAAACTCTTTTCGCCGCGCTTTCGCTCAGCCTGGCCGCAAGCAGTCCGGCCGTCCTCGCCCATGCCCATTCGGCGTATTCCCACGACAGCAACTTCAGCTACCGTCATCCCAAGTGGATGGGCCTACTGGACGATGGCCTCACGGTTAGCCAGCTGTCGCTACCCGGCACTCACGACACCATGAGCCGCTACGGCGGCGACAGCGTCGCCACCCAAACCTTGCCCTTACGCACCCAGCTGGATGCCGGCGTGCGCGCTTTCGATATCCGCCTGCGTTCCATCGCCAACAGCTTCGCCATCCATCACGGCCCGGTGTTCCAGCAGGCGATGTTCGGCGATGTGCTCAACGACATGAGCGCCTTCCTGCGCGCCAACCCCAGCGAAACCCTCTTCGTCCGGGTCAAGGAAGAACACACGCCGGAAAACAGCTCAATGTCCTTCGAGCAGATTTTCGAGTCCTACTACAATCGCTACAGCGGCTACATCGCCATTCCCCCCAGCAACAATCCCAGCTTGCGCGAAGTGCGCGGCAAGATCGTGTTCTTGCAAAACTTCTCCAGCGGCAAGCGTTACGGCATTTCCTACGGCGCCTACAACATCCAGGACCAGTACAGCGTTTCCACCAACTGGGACTTGTACGGCAAATGGGAGAAGATCAAGGCCCACCTGAACCAGGCCAATACGGGTCCACGCGGCAACGGCTACATCAATTACCTGACCGCCTCCGGCGGCTCTTTCCCTTATTTCATCGCCAGCGGCCACTCCAATCCGGCCACCGGCGCACCGCGGCTGGCCACCGGCCTGACAACCCCGGGCTGGAAAAACAGTTATCCGGATTTTCCGCGCGTCAATTGCTTCATCGGCATCTGCACCATCGCCTTTGAAGGCAGCAATGTGCTAACGCAGGAATACATCCAGCGCCAGCGCCCGGCTTACGCAGGCATGGTGATGGCCGATTTCCCGGGGCCAGGACTGATCGACACGCTGATCCAGCTCAATCTAAAAACCTGCAAGCGCTGGAGCGCGGGCGATCGCGCCACCTTGGGCGATGTCTACCGCTACGACAATCCCTACTCCAAGACGGTGGACTATTTCCGCAGCCGCAAGAGCGGCGGCTATTGGTATTTCCCCACCAACCAGTCCAGCAACGGAGACTGGGAATACTTGGGCCACGCCAGCGCCTGCCGCGGCTGACCGCGCTCAGGCGCGGCAAAGGGTTTCCTGCAAATGCCGCCAGCGCGGCGCGCCGGCCGCGTCGCGCTCAAACACCGCGGTGGCCAGCCGCAGGCTGCTCAGCTGGCCGCTCTGGTATTGCGCTTCGCGATACGCCACCGTTGCGCCACCGGCGTGTTCGTCCAGAAGAGTCAGTTGGTCCACCTCAATCTCCAAACCGGGTTTGCCGCCGCCGGAGCGCGCGAACAATGCTCGCAGCGCGTCCAGATCCAGCTGCGCGCCGCTGGGCGCCGCCATGGTGAAGCGCGGCAAGAAGCGCGCCATCAGGGCCTCCAGCGCGGCGGCATCCGCTGGGCCGGCGAACCATTGCCGGATGGCGATATGCGCGGAAATCACTTCGTCGAAATAGGGATTGGAGTTTGTCATCGGGCTTTCTCTTTTAGAGCAGCTAACAAAAATCAGTTTCACGGCTGAGGCAAGGCGCGCCGACGCAGGCAGTACTTGAGTACGGCAAGTCGGCGCAACGCAGCATCAGGAATTTTTTAGCCGCTCTTAGTGGTTGGGCCGCAGCAGGGCCAGCACCGTCGGGGTGTGGATGCGCAGCACGAAAACCGCCGGCGCCAAAGTCAGGCCGGCGGCGATGAAGAAACAGGCTTGGTAGACCTGGGCGGTGGCCGCTGGCGCGCCGCTGTAATGAGTCAGCGCGTTCAGCAGCAGGCTGATCACGGCCACGCCCAGGCCGAAGCTGAATTGGCGGTTGATATTCCACAACGAGCTGGCCTGCCGCAGTTGGGACTCCGCAATGTCCAGGAAAGCAGCGCTCTGCGCCGCGCTGCTGCACAAGCTACCGCCAAAACCCATCAAGGCGTAAGCGGCGATCAGCGGCCCCGGCGCGCTGACGCCCAGGGCCAGCGCGGCGACGCCGGCGCTCTGGAACAGCATGCCCAAGAGCAGCAAAGGCTTGGGGCCGTCATGGTTGAAGCGACTGCGGGTCAGGCTGATGGCCAAGCCGGAGGCCAGCGCCCAGGGCAGCATCAGGCCACCGGCGGCGGCGGCGCTCAGCTTGAGCGATTCTTGCAGGTAGAGCATCGCCGCCAGGCTGACGCCCATGAACACGCCGGGCACAAACAGATAAACCAGCATGGCGGTGCGCAGCAAGGGATCGCGCAGCAGCGTCAGCTTCAACACCGGCTCGGCCTTGCCGGCGGCGGCGCGCGCGTAGCCAGCCAGCGCGACGGCGGCCAATAGCAGCGCGGCGACGCCGCGCGGCAGGTGACCGCTTTCTCCCAGCCAGGTCAAAGCCAGCAGCAGCGAGGCCATGCCGACGGCCAGCAAAGCCAGGCCGGACAGGTCCAACGCGTCGCGCCTGGGCGGCGCTTGATCCGCCGGCAGCCACCGCGTCGCCAGCCAAAGCGTCAGCAGGGCCAGCGGCACGCTGGCCAGCAAGGCCCAACGCCAGGACAGCGCGTCCACGATCACGCCGCCCAGCGCCGGCGACACCGCCGGCACAATCAGCGCCACTCCCATGATCAGGGCGGTGAGCCGGGCGCGAAGCGCCGGCGGATAATGCCGGTAGACCATGGCCTGACCCACCGGAATCAGCAGGCCTCCGCCCAGGCCCTGCAAAGCGCGCCAGCCTATCAGCGCCTCGATGGACGGGGCCGCGCCCGCCAGCGCGGCGCCAGCAAGGAACAGCGCCAACGAGCCCAACAGCACCCGCCTCTCTCCGTAAGCGCCGGCCAGCCACGCACTGAGCGGAATCACCAGGGTCAGGCCCAGCATATAGGCGTTGCCCACCCAGGCCAGCTGCGCCAGCGACGCGCCCAGGCCGCGGCCAATGTCCGGATAGGCGACGCTGGCGATGAACATATTGATCAGGTCCAGTGCAAAGCCGAGCAAGTACACCAGGGTCAGTTTCGAACGAGGCGACATCGGCGCTCTCCACGGTAAAGCGGCCGAGTATAGACAGGAGATGGCGCTGGAAATAGCAGCCGCCGCCGGCTAGACTGTCAAAATATTTTTGACAATAACAGGCGATGCCATGGTCAGTCTGGATCGTTTTGAAACCTTCAAGGCCGTGGCGGACGCCGGCACCTTCACCGCCGCCGCCGCCGCGCTGGGCCAGACCCGCGCCGTGGTCAGCTTCAACATCAAGCGCCTGGAGCAGGAAATCGGCGTCGCGCTGTTGATCCGCAATACCCGCAGCCTGGCGCTGACCGACGCCGGCGCGCGTTTCTACCAGCGCTGCGCCGACATGCTGGAGCAGGCGCGGCTGGCGATAGACGACGCCCGCGCCGAACATGGCGAGCTCAGCGGTGCGTTGCGCGTCACCGCCACGCTGGAATACGGCCTGGCCAGGATAGCGCCGGCGATCGAAACCTTCGCCCTGCTCCACCCGGCGCTGCAACTGCAGTTGTCCACCTCCTCGCTGCACGCCGATCTGATCGCCGAGCGCTTCGACGTCGCCATCCGCCTGGGCCGCCTGCCGGAAACCGATCTGCACGCGGTGCCGCTGGCCCAGTTCGACATTTTCCCGGTGGCGGCGCCGGCCCTGCTGGCGCAGCGGCCGGACGGGGACGTCCGCGACCTGGCTGCGCTGAGCCGGCTGCCCTGGCTGGGACACAGCCGGCTCAAGCACGCCCAGCCCTGGCCGGTGGACACGCCGGACGGCGGCCAGACAGCCTGGCGCCAGCATGGCCAGCCGCGGCTGAGTTCGGACAGCGCGTCCATCCTGCGCGCCTACGCATTGGCCGGCCTCGGCGTCGCCCTGCTGCCGGACTGGCTGGTCAACGCCGATCTGCAGGCCGGCCGGCTTTGCCGGCTATTGCCCGATCACGGCTTCCCGCAACAAGGCGTTCACGCGCTCTACCCGCGCACCCGCCATGTGCCGGCCAAGGTGCGGGCCTTCATCGATTTTTTGCGCGAGCGCGAGACGGCGGGCTAAAACCCCATCGCCAACAACAGCCCCGCCGCCGCCAGCGTACCCAGCGCCGCCACCCCATAGGTGCAGGCCTTGGCCAGCGGCCCGCCGTGGACGCCGACATCGTGCAGGCTGTGGTAGAGGCGGTGCGCCGCGTGCCACAGCAGCAGAGCGATCAGGGCGAACAGCACCGCCTTGCCGATCAGGCTTTGCGCCAGCGCCTGCAGCGTGGCGTAATCAGCGGCGCCGTCAGGCAGCCAGCCCAGCGGCGCGGCGATGCCGGTGATGAACACCAGCATCGGCCCGAACAAGGCGGCCAGCATGCCGCCGGCACCAAACAAGCCCCAGAAGATGGGCGCGTGAGAGCGTTTCAGTCCCGGTTTCATGCGGTCATCCCCCATACCAGCATCAACAAAGCGGCGCAGCACACCACGGCGGCAGCCAGGCCGCCGGCGGTGATGGCCAGCGCGGATACCCGCCGCCCGGCCAGCATCAACGGCGGCAGCGTGCGCGGCATGATCTTGAACCAGGTGTAGCTGTGGTAGACCATCATGAGCAGCGCCGCCGCGTGCAGCAACAGGGCCGGCGCGCTTTGCAGCGCGGCGACAAAGCCGTTCCAGGCCGCCTCCCCCTGGCTCAGCCGCCACAGCCCGCACAGCAGGGTCAGCGCGTAGCCGGCGACGAAGAGCGCCGTGCCTTCGTGGATCATGTACTCGATGAAGTAAGGATTCTTGCACCACCAGCCTTCCATTGGCCGGACATACGGTTTGCGCTTGCTCATTTGCAACCTCCTTTGGGCCGGGCGAAGCGCAGGAAGTAATCCCTGGCTACCGCTGTCTTGTTGAGGTTCACCGCATTGGCCGGGTCCACCATCTTGGGGCAGACCTCGGAGCAATAGCCCACCGCGGTGCAGTTGAACACCCCCTCCTGCGCGGCCAGCAGCTCCATCCTCTCCGCCGCCGCACCGTCGCGGCTGTCCATGTTGTAGCGGTGCAGCAGCGCGATGGCGCCTGGCCCCAGAAACTTGTCGTCCAGCCCGTACTGCGGGCAGGCGGCATAGCACAGCAGGCAGTTGATGCAGCTGCTGAACTGGGCGTACCAGTCCATCTGCGCCGGGGTTTGCAGGGTTTCGCCCTCGGACAAGGGCTTGTCTTCCTTGGGCACGATATAGGGCTGGATGCTTTCCAGCTTGGCGATGAAGTCATCCAGCACCACCACCAGATCGCGCTCTATCGGGAAGTGGTTCAGCGCCTCGATGCGCACCACGCCAGGGTAGTCGCGCAGAAAGGTCTTGCAGGCCAGCTTGGGCACGCCGTTCACCATCATGCCGCAGCTGCCGCAAATCGCCTGGCGACAGGACCAGCGGAAGGCCAGGCCGCCGTCCAGGTAATCGCGGATGTATTGCAGCGCTTGCAGCACGGACATGTCGTCGCGGTACGGCACTTCAAAGCTTTGCAGCCACGGCTCGCTGTCCTGCTCCGGCCGGTAGCGCATCACGGCTATGGTCTTGGTCTGTTCGCTCATGCCTTGCCCTCCTTGGCCGCGGCTTCCGCCGCCAGGCCGGCGGCGCCGTAGGCGCGCACCGCCGGCTGCGATTTGGTGATCTTCACCGCGCCGTAGTCTATGCGCGGCGCGTCCGCGCCCTGGTAGACGGCGAGGCTGTGTTTGAGGAAGTTGGCGTCGTCGCGCTGCTCACAGCCGTCCAGCCGCTGATGGGCGCCGCGCGATTCGCGGCGTTGCAGCGCGGAATGCGCCATCGCCTCGGCCACGTCCAACTGGTAGCCCAGCTCGATGGCCAACAGCCAATCGCTGTTCCAGACGCTGGATTTGTCTTCCACATGCACATTGCGGAAGCGCTGTTTCAGTTCCGCCAGCTTGTCGCAGGTGGCGCGCATCGAGGCTTCCAAACGGTAGATGCCGCAGCCGGCCTCCATGGTTTCCGCCATTTCGCGGCGCAGTTCCGCGATGCGTTCGCCGCCTTCGCGCGCGCGCAGCGCGTGGAGGCGGGCCTCGGCGGCCTCGGCCTGCTTTTGCAGCGCTTCGCGCCTCGCCGGACGGCGCGATCGCGCGCAGCGGGCGGCTTCTTCGCCGGCCACTTTGCCGAACACCGACAGCTCCGCCAGCGAGTTGGAGCCCAGGCGATTGGCGCCGTGGATGCCCACGCTGGAGCATTCGCCGGCGGCGAACAGGCCGGGCATGGGCGCGGCGCAGCGGCCGTCCACCAGGATGCCGCCCATGGTGTAGTGCACCGCCGGCCGCACCGGAATCGGCGCCTTGGCCGGATCTATGCCCAGGAACTCCTCGGCCAGCTCGCAGATTTGCGGCAGCCTTTCGCGCAGCTTGGCGTGGCCCAGGTGGCGCAGGTCCAGATATACCGCCGATCCCCATGGCCCTTCCACGGTGCGGCCCTGTTGCTGCTCGTACCAGAAGGCCTGGCTCAAGCGGTCGCGCGGCCCCAGTTCCATGAATTTATTGCGCGGCTTGTCCTCGGCCGGGCCCAGGCCGTAGTCCTGCAGATAGCGGTAGCCGTCCTTGTTGACCAGTAGGCCGCCTTCGCCGCGGCAGGCCTCGGTGAACAACAGGCCGGTGCCGGGCATGCAGGTGGGATGGTATTGCACGAACTCCATATCGCGCAGCGGCACGCCGTGGCGGTAGGCCAGCGCCATGCCGTCGCCGGTGACGATGCCGCCGTTGGTGTTCTCGCGGAACACCCGGCCGGCGCCGCCGGTGGCCATCACCACCGCGCCGGCTTCGATCAGCAGGCTGTCGCCGCTGGCGATGTCGATGGCCAGCACGCCGCGCGCTTCGCCGTCCTCCACGATCAGATCCGCGCAGAAGTATTCGTCGAAGCGGCGGATGGACGGGAAGCGGATGGAGGTCTGGAACAGGGTGTGCAGCATGTGGAAGCCGGTTTTGTCGGCGGCGAACCAGGTGCGTTCAATCTTCATGCCGCCGAAGGCGCGCACATTGACGCTGCCGTCCTCCTTGCGGCTCCACGGGCAGCCCCAGTGTTCCAGCTGCACCATTTCCTCCGGGCATTGGGCCACGAAGTATTCCACCACGTCCTGCTCGCACAGCCAGTCGCCGCCGGACACGGTATCGTTGAAATGGGCATCAAAGCTGTCGTGCGCCTGCTTGACCCCGGCGGAGCCGCCTTCGGCCGCCACGGTGTGGCTGCGCATCGGATAGACCTTGGACACCAGCGCGATGCGCAGCTCCGGGTCCGCCTGGGCGGCGGCGATGGCGGCGCGCAAGCCCGCGCCCCCCGCTCCCACGATCACAATGTCTGCTTGGTAAGTTTCCACAAGCTTTCCTCACTTAGAAGTACAAATGCGTCAATCCGTACGCCGCCAGCGTGGACACCCCCACCCCTATCAGCCCCGGCATCATGAAGCTGTGGTTGAGCAGGTATTTGCCGATGCGGGTGGTGCCGCTGCGGTCCATATTGATGGCCGCCAGATCGCTGGGATAAAAGGCGAAGAAGAAATAGGCGTAGCAGGAGGGCATGATGGCCAGCAGCTGGTGCGGGCTCAGACCCAGCGCCAGGCCGAAGGGCACCATGATGGTGAGCGTGGCGGCCTGGCTCTTGACGAAGGCGGACACGGCGAACATCGCCAGCGCGAAGGTCCACGGCGCGTAGGCCACCATGGCCTTGATATTGGCCACCAGCAGCGGCTCGTTGGCCTTGACGAAGGTGTCGCTCATCCAGGCGATGCCGAAGATGGACACCACGGCGATCATGCCGGCGGTGAACACCTCGGAGCGGGCGATCACCGCAGCCTTGGCGTTGGAACGGAACAGGATGAAGGCGCCGAAGGCCAGCATCACGAACTGCACCACCGTGGTCATGGGCACCGGCTTGCCCTGGCTGACCGGCAGCCATTGCGGAAACAGCGCCAACAGCACGATGACCAAGATGCCGGAGAAGAACAGCGCCACCGATTGACGCGCCGCCGCCGGCAGGGTCTTGTCCAGGGTGGTGACGGATTTTTCCACCGAGGCGCGGAAATCCGGGTCTTGCATCCGGGCCAGGAATTCCGGATCGCGGTCCAGCTCCACGCCTCGGCGCAGGCTCCAGCAGGCGGCGGCCAGCACGCCCAGCAGGCCGGACGGCGCGGTTACCATCAGGATTTGCCACAGGGTCAGCGGCTGGCCGCTATGGGAGGTCATCGCCAGCAGCGAGGTCACCGCCGCCGCCGCCGGGCTGGCGGTGATGCCCATCTGCGAGGCCACGCTGGCCATGGCCATCGGCCGTTCCGGGCGGATGCGGGTTTTCAGCGAGACGTCGGCGATCACCGGCAGCAGCGAATACACCGCGTGACCAGTGCCCACGCACATGGTGAGCAGGAAGGTGGACAGCGGCGCCAGGAAGGTGATTTGCTGCGGATGCCGGCGCATCAGCCGCTCCGCCTGCTGCACCAGGAAGTCCAGCCCGCCGGCCACTTGCAGCGTGGCCGAGGCGGTGACCACCGCCAGGATGATCAGCATCACGGTGATGGGCGGCTCCGCCGGCGCCACGCGGAACACGAAACACAGCACCGCCACGCCCAGCCCGCCTATCATGCCCAGGGCCACGCCGCCGCGGCGTATGCCCATCAGTATCGCTGTCAGCAACAGCGCGAATTGTATCCAGAAAATCCACATGATCTTGTCCCTATTAGCCATTGTTTTCCGCTGTTATAGGGGATTAACAGCTTCTGCTAATAGACCTTGATCAAGTCCGGCTCACAACGATTTCAAAACAGACCATTGGCATTGAACGCAGCCTGTATTCCAAGGCTTCCCGCCTGCTCTACCAACCTTGATAACAGCTAAGCAAGATATTCCGCATAGCTAAAACAGGCGACATGCGGCTCGCGCATGCGCAACCAAGTACAAGAGCTTGAAACTGTTTACGATCTCGCGAGCAAGGGCGAGGCAAAGCGAAAACCGCTGAGAAAGCGGAATGTACATGTGGTATATGAGCATTTCGAGGGCGTATTCACCGTGTCACGTTCCACAACGCGCAGCAGATCGTGAACAGGTTCTCAGCCCTGCGCATCCGGATCGGTGACCAGCCGCGAGAACATCTTGAAATCGCCCGGCTCGCCTCGCACCTGACGATATGCGCGCAGCAGGCCCTCGTATTGGAAACCGCAGCCGCGCAGCAATTGCTCGGCGCGCCGGTTGCCGTCGCGCGACGCCGCCTGCACCCGGTACAAGCGGCAGCCGGCAAACGCCCAAGCCGTAACCGCCTTGCAGGCCGCCAGCCCCAGCCCGCGTCCCCAATAGGCCGGCGCCAGGTCGAAATCCATTTCCGCGCTGCGATCCGCCGGCCAGACGGCGTCAAAACCAATGGAACCGGCCAAGCACCCCAGATCATCATCCACAATGGCCAGCCGCAACGGCGCACCCGGCTCATCGGAACGATAGGCCTGCACCAAGGGCGCCAGATCCGCCGCCGATTGCAGCTCCCGGCGCAGATGCTGCGCCACCTCAGGCAGGCGCAGATAGTCGTACCAGTCAGGAATATCCAGCATTTCCATTGGGCGCAGGCTGAAACCCTGCAAATCGATAGACGGCGGGGGTATCACATTCATCACGAGCACCAGAATGAGGCGACCGGCCCCGCGCCTGCAAGCGAAATGGACCCGGCCGCGCTTTATTGTGTACAGAAAGACCGCACTCCATTCTAGAAGATAGCTCGCCAATAGAAAGCCTATCTAGGCCCGCTCAAGGTCTCGCGAACAAGAGCGGGACTAGACGCAAACGGCTGAAGAAGCGGATCAGGCGGTCAAGGCCGGGCTGCCGGCTGGCGCGGCGGGCGCAGGCTGGGGAGCCTGGGCTTGCGCGTTGGCGGCCTGGATTTGCGGGCTATCGCCGGGGCTGAAGCTTTGCGTCACTTTGCCTGTCATCAGAATGCCCAGCACCACGATCACCGAATTGTCTATCGGCAAGGACGGCGAGCCTTTCTGGATCGAGGTGTAGGCCCAGACCAGCAGCACCCCCAGCGCCCACAGCAGGAAAGCCAGCCGCGTGGCGGAAAAGCTGCCGAAACCATCCTGCAAGAATTCTGAAACCTTCATCATCCATCCTTTCCCGTTGAACCGGCGGGCAGGCCGCCTGCTATTTAGCGATATAGCGCCGCGGCCAAGGGCCGGCAAAACCGGAAAACACTTAGAACCTGTTCTAAGAACCTGTTTACGAGCTACTGCGCGTCAGCGATACGGCGTTGAAAACCCCTTCGAAATACTCATGTACTATGTACATTCCGCGTTCTCAGCTGTCTTCGCCTTGTCTCGCTCTCCTGGCGTGAAAGCTAGTCTTTAGGCCGGCGCCTTCTCCGCCGGGCTTGGCCATAATACGGAAAGACAAGCGCTCAGCCGCCGCAGAAGCATCCCATTGCCTGTTTCAAGACTGCCGCCGCGGCGGCCATCCGCCCTCATGCCCACTCCATATCAACAAGCCGCCGCGCCCACGGGCCGAGCGGCGGTCCAGCTCGCTCTTTGATTGACCCTAACTTGGAAGGAGTCTCGCCATGAATCTAGATCAAGCCGTGCTGGACGACCCTATCGTCGAAGACACCGACGCTCAGATCGAAAAAGTGCTGGCCATGATGTCTGCCCAGGAATTGCAACGGCTGCAAGCCAAGTTGCGACAACTGTATCAGTTGGAGTATTCCGAAACCGACGCGCATCCCTTCAATATCAAAACCATCATCAAGGGACGCGATATCCGCTTTGCGCGCGGGGTGTCGCCGGCTTCCCGCGCCTTCATGATTCTGCACAGCCTGGGGCATTATTTTTTCATCTGCGCGGCCAGGCGCAAGAACATCGAGCGTTATGACTATATTTACGATCTGCGCGGGGTGCAGACGGCGCTGCACTATTACGAAACCGCCGGCCAGGGCAGCGGCCTGGATCAGCCGCCGCCGATGACGGCGCAGAAGCGCAAGGACCGGGTGTCCTTCGAAGTGGGCGCCAACCGTTTTGCCGCCGATCTGCTGGCCGACATCGGCTTCGGCCAGGCGGCGGCGCTGATTCAGCGCTATCAGGTGGGCGACATCAACTATATTCTTGATGTGTCGAGCGGCGGCAAGGCCGCCATCGTGCCCAGCGACCACGACTATCTGCGCCGCTATATTTGCGCCGGCTTGTCCATTGATCCCGACGACGCTTACGATGACGGCGTCTACGATCCGGACGCCTACCGCCGGGACGGCATAGATTGGCAACACATCGAGGATATCCGGCTTGAGATCCATTTCTTCTGATTCTTCTGGATGCGCATGGGCGGAATAAGCCGCCCACAACTGGGCGCCTTGTTCTGCTGCATGTTCATCATCGGCTCGGCCGAAGTGGCGGCCGGTCCGATGATGGCCTTGATGGGCCGCCATTTTGGCGTGCCTTCCAGTGCCATCGCCTATCTGCCCGCCGCTTACGGCCTGTGCTACGGCGTGTTCGCGCTGCTGGCCGGCCCCTTGTCCGACCGCTTCGGCCGCAAACCGCCGTTGCAGCTGGGCCTGCTCGGCTTCGCCTTGTGCTGCGCGCTGCTGCCCGCGGCGCCCAACCTGAACGCGGCCGTCGCGCTATCCGCGCTGAGCGGCCTTTGCGCGGCGGTGATCCAGCCCAACGCGCTGGCGCTGGTGGCGGACTTGGCCCCTCGCGCCCAGCTGGGTCAAAGGCTGGGTCAGGTCTTCATCGGCTTGATGCTGGCCTTTGTGCTGACGCCGGCGCTGGCCGGGAGGCTGGCGGACACCGCGGGCTGGCAGGCCAGTTATTACGCGCTGGCGGCGGCAGGCCTGCTGGCCTGGGCCGCGGTGCGGCGGCTGTTCCGCGCCGACGGTGGCCGCCTGACGGCGGACAGCGGCTTCCTGGCCACGTTGACCGGCGCCTGGCGCACGCCCGGCGCGCGGCGGCGCCTGTGCGTCAGCTATCTGTGGCTGGGCTGGGTGGCAGGCTTCGGCGCCGTCGTGGCCGAGGTGGCCGCGCGCAAGCTCACGCTCAGTTCCACCGGCGGCGGTCTGCTCGCCGGCGGTTTCGGCCTGGTGGTTGTGCTGGGTAATCTGTGCGGGCCGCCGCTGCAACGGCGGCTGGGCGAGGCGGCCTTGCCGGCGGCGGCGCTGGCGGCGGCGCTGGGCATCTTGTCCTTCCTGCTGCCGCTGACCGCTCTGTGGCAGCTGGCGCTGGCCGGCAGTCTTTGGGCCTTCGGCTACGGCTGCGCCGGTCCCTTGCACCACGCGCGCCTCAGCACCCTGTCCGAACGCTATCGCGGCACCCTCAATTCCTATCACGCCAGCTTGTTGAACCTGGGCATTTTTTCGGCTTCCCTGCTGCTGGGCCTGAGCAGCGAGCCTAGGCCCATCGCCTGGTTCTGTGCCGCAACCGGGCTCTTGACCCTGGCCGGCGCGCTCTTGTTGCTGCCCTTCGGGCCGGGCTTGCGGCCGGCGAGCGCCACCCCGTCCTGACAGGTTTCAAAACTATCGCCGGCATTGAGAAATACAATTTCGGCATCCGCTTGCAAATCCGCTCGCCGGACAAATCATGACAAATACGAAATGAAATGCCGTTCAACTAAGGAGTTGTCATGATATTCATTCGGGAAATTGATCATATCGTGCTGCGGGTCAGCAACCTGGCCAAGATGGAGCGTTTTTACGGCGAGGTATTGGGCTGCACCGTGGAGCGTCGGCGCGAGGACTTGGGGCTGGTGCAACTGCGCGCCGGTCATTCGCTGCTGGACCTGGTGCCGGTGGACGGGCCTCTGGGCCGGGCAGGCGGCCGCGCGCCGTCCGCGGAAGGCCGCAATCTGGATCACTTCTGCTTCCGCGTCGAGCCTTTCGACGAGGAGGCGATACGCGCCCACTTGGCCCGGCACGGCCTGAGCGTCGGGGAAACCGCCCAGCGCTACGGCGCCGAGGGCGACGGCCCCTCCTTGTACCTGCAGGACCCGGAGGGCAATGTCGTGGAGCTGAAAGGCCCGCCCTCCCCTTAGAACCTATTCAATGCCTGCCGCGCTTCCTGACGGCGCGGCGAGCGCCGCTTCGGCTCTCTGAGCCGCCTCCGCGGCCGCAAAGCCTTGGCCTCAAGATCCCAAACCGCTGTTGAACCCGCCGTCACCGCGCCCGCCTTGGGCTGGGTCTTTCGGCTTTTGGGCCGCTCCGGCAAACATGGTCGGCGGCTTTAATATTACTGGTTTGGATTTTTTTATTTAGACATAAATACTCTAGTCCAGACCGCTTTGATAATAGGGCGTTTAATCCGCCAGCCCTGAGCGCCTTAATTCAAACAATCGTTTGGAGTAAATACAGAAATTCAAACTGGCATTGAATTGGTATTAAACATCATCAATGGTCCCTATTTGCAACGAAACCAGTCACGTCCGGCAAATATAAAAAACCCCTGAAGCAGCCAGCGCCTTCAGGGGTTTTTGTTACGTGAGTCCGCGCTCAGGGCTGTTTGCGCGCCTGAATGCCCGCGGCCACTTTCCGCAGCTTGTCCGCATAGCCCGGATCCGTGGCGTAGCCGCCCTGGGCCAGCGCCTGAGCGAAAGCCTGGGCGTTGCCGCCCACGCCCAGCGCGCCGCGGTAACGCGGGTTGCCGGCCAGCAACTGCGCGTAATCGGCGAAAGCGTCCTGCAGGCCGGAATACGCGCGGAAGTTTTCAGTCCGCTTCACATCGCGGCCGTCCACATGCTCGGTGGTCAAGGCGCGTGTGACTTCGCCCTGCCAGCCCTTGCCGGCCTTGATGCCGAACAGATTGTGATTGCTGCCGCCGTCGGCGCGGGTCAGCGGACGCTGACCCCAGCCGGACTCCAGCGCCGCATGCGCGGACACCAGCTCCGGCGCCACGCCCAGCTTGGCGGCGGCTTGTTGCGCGTAAGGCGCGATGCTGTCGAGAAAGGCTTGCTGATCCGCGCCGTAGGGCATGCTGCCGCCCAGCGTGGCGTCCTGGACCCGCTGACGCGCCCAGGCGCCTTCCGGCGACAGGCTGGCCCAGCTATCCGAACCGTTCTCGATGAAGTCGCGCACCTCGCTGCGCAGCTGGCCGCTCCATTGGTCGGCGAAACGCTCGCCGTCCCCGCCGCCCTGGCCCATCAGCGGCAAAGCGACGGCGTCGGCGCCGAAGTCCGGCCCGGCGCCGATGTCATTGCGCACAGTAAACATCGCTGTCTCCATTCAGCACGCGGTTCATCAGGTCCTGCTGCTGTTGCAGCAGTTGGCCGTTGCGCAGGTTCAGGGTCTGGCACAGGCGGATCTGCTCCACCAGCGCATTCCAGCGCTGACGGCAGGCTTGCTCCGCGGCGGCGGGCAAAAGCTTGAGCACCGCGTCCATCGAGGCAGCGCGGCCCGCGCCCAGCAATTGGCCGGCCAGTTGCAGCCGCTGATCGCGGCTGGCCTGCAAGGCGTCGCATTGGGCGACGATGTCCGAGCCCAGTTGCCGCAACGCTTCGGCCTGGTGCGCCAGCGCGGCGGCGAACTGCTGTTCCAGCAGTTGCTCCAAGCGGCCGTAGCCTTGCAGGTCCTGCCCCACAGTGGCCAGCAGTTGTTTGAAGGCTTGCTCGCGATTCATTCAGCGGCTCCGGTGGTATTGCTCCACCAGGTCGGCCAGCCGGGCGGCGTCGAAGCGTACTTCGCCGCGCGCCAGCGCGGCGCGCACTTCTTCCACCCGTTTCATGTCGATGTCCGGCAGCGAGCGCAGCTCCGCCACCGCCGGCGCCATGTCCTGGCTCGCGGCGGGAGCGGCGACGGCCGCGGGCGCGCGGGCCGGCGTTTCCGGGGCGGCGCTCTGGCCGCCGACCGCCAGTTCGCGGCGTTGCGACGAGGTCGAGTTGATTTGCATAGTTTTGAAATCCGTCTGGGTTGGCTGTGCGAGCGGCTCGGGCGCTTGATGCCGCGTTGCGCGGCCGCTCGGAGCGGGCTTTGCGGCCCGCCCTCACCCCTTCAAGGCGACTGTCCGGGAAAAAACTTAAAAATTTACCGGTAACATTTTCAGAACGACAATGCGGCGGTTTTCCAGACGGATATATCGGCCAAACACCAGTTCCTTCAGGATCCGCGCCACCATCTCGCGGGAAGAGCCGATCTGGTCGGCGATTTCCTGCTGGGTCAGCTGCTTTTTCAGCACCATCTCATCGCCGTCCTGCTCTTCCAGCATTTGATTGATCAGGATGCGCACGCGGCCGTACACGTCCATCAACGCCAGGTTCTTGGCCTTGTTGGACATGCGGCGCACCACTTGCACCAGATGGCACATGATGCGGGTGCGGGCCTCCGGGCTGTGCGGCAGGCCGTCTTCGGTGTCGAACAGCTGCATCAGGCTGTCGCGGCTGAACACCAGCAGATGGCTGTCCTCGTCCGCCGCGCAATTGGAGCTGCGCTCGCCGCTGTCGATGAAGCCGACCATGCCGATCAGCTCCCCGGAAGCGCAGATTTGCAGAATGTATTTCTTGCTGAGTCCATCCGAAACAAAGACTTGCATGCAGCCGCTGGCCAGCAGGTAGACCTCGTTGGCGTTGTCGCCCTCGTTGTACAGCACCTCGCCCTTGCTCAAACGGCGGCTTTCGGCCAGCTCCAGCGCTTTGTCCAGCTTGTCGTTGTCCAGATGTCCGAACAAATGTGTGCCTCTTAACAAGGCTTTAATATTGTGGTTTTCATTCATGACCACGTCGTCCCCGATAGTCTTGCGATTGAATCGACTTTCCCGCAGATGTTTGCCGCCTTTTGGCGTCTTTTTTTGTCAACATCATCCGAGTCTTTCGCTCGGATTTTTATTAATCAGGTGCGGATTATAATATTAGCGGTTAACAAAAGTGTGAAAAAACACACATAAAAAAAGCCTGAAACGAATCAGGCTTTTGTTTTGAACCCAAAAAAATAAAAGTTCATCGGGTAGTTAGGCCATCTTGCAGCGCGCTATCCAGATCGGATTTCTGTAGTGGCGAACTTACAACACTGGTCTCGCGATTGCCGCTCTGCCCCGGCGGCCCGAACATGGCCACCACCGCCTGCGCTTGCTTGCTGGTCATCACCAAGAGCTCGATGCGGCGGTTGTAAGCAGCCAAGGGATGCGCGACGTCCAGCGGCGCCCGGTCCGCCATGCCCACCACTTGCAGGATGCCCGCGGCGTTCATGCCGCCTTCCAGCAGGTGCAGCCGCGCCGCCATCGCGCGGTTGCTGGACAAGCCCCAGTTCGAAAACGAACCGAAGCCGGCGGTCCGGTATTGCGCGGCGTCCGTGTGTCCGACAATCAGCAATTGATTGTCGATATGGCTGAACATATCGCCCATATCGTGCAGCAGGCGCTTGAAGCGCGGCTCTACGATGGCGCTGCCGCGCTCGAACATGCCCTGGTTGTCGGTGTCGTGCAGCATCACCCTCAAGCCGTAAGGCGTGACCACGGTCTGCAGATTGCTGGCCAAGCCGGCGTCTTGGCTCATCTTGGCCAGCAAACCGGCCAGCTTTTCCAGGTCCGCCACGCTGTCCAGGCTGCGCTGGCCTTGCCCGTCAAAGGTTTTCTTGGCCACCTTGTTGCTCTCCTGCAGCATGGAGTCCGCCTTGGTGGTGGTGGTGGGCTGGCCTGGAATCGGGTCGCGCGGGATCAGGCTGCCCGGCGGGGTGCCGGTGTGTTCGATGCTGCGCGAGCCGCCGGCCTTCAGCGGGCTGCCGCCGCCCGCGGTCAGCAATTGCTGCAGGTTTTCCTGGTCGCGCGCGGCCAGCACCCACAACACCAGGAACAAGCACATCAGCGCCAGCACGAAGTCGGCAAACGCTACTTTCCAGGCGCCGCCGTGCCCTTCGGAATCCTGACGGCGCGACACCTTCTTGATCACCGCGGCTTCATGCTCGCGATTGGGTTTATTCGCCATGCCCGCCATCCGCTCAGTTCACGCCTTCCAGCGCGTTGATCCAGGTTTCCAGCTGGGAGAAGCTGGGCTTGGTGTTCATCTGCACCAGACGGCGCCCGGCGTCGATGGCCAGCAGCGGCGGCTTGCCGGACACATGGGTGGTCAGCACCACTTTCACCGATTCGTAGTTGGACAGCTCTTGCTTGGCCAACTGATGCATCATATTGGACAGCGGGTCCAGCACGCCGTAGCAGAAGAAGATGCCGATGAAGGTGCCCACCATGGCGGCGGCCACTTTCTCGCTGATCTCGCCGGCGGTGGCGCCCTGGCTGACGCTGTTCATCGCCATCACGATGCCCAGCACCGCGGCCAGGATGCCGAAGCCCGGCATCGCCTCGGCGATCTTGTGCAGCGACTTGGACGGCTGATTCAGTTCTTCATGGATGGCGTCCAGTTCCTGGTCCAGCACGCCTTCCAGTTCGTGGGCGCTGATCTTGCCCATGGCCATCAGCCGGAAGTTGTCCACGATGAAGGCCAGCAGCTTGGGTTCTTCCAGCACCAGCGGGTAACGGTTGAACAGCGCGCTCTGGCGCGGCGCCTCCACGTGTTCGTCCAGCGCCTTCAGGCCCTGGCTGGCGGTGATCAGCAGTTCGTACATCAGCAGCAGCAGCTGGCGCTGGAATTCCGCGTCGTATTTCTTGCGCATGCCGACGCGCTTGATCTGGCCGCCCATTTCCGTGAGCACGTGCTGCGGGTTGCCCAGCACGATGGCGCCGACGGCGGCGCCGCAGATGATCAGCAGTTCCACCGGCTGCCAGATCACCGACATGATGCCGCCATGCAGCATGAAGCCGCCAAAGACACAAACCAGCACGATCAGAATGCCGAATAATTGCTGCATGTTTTCTTTCCTCGGACTCAGGCCGCTTGTAGGCGGACCTGCATTTTTTTGAGAGCGCTCTTGTTGATCTGGCAGACGCGGGCTTCGGTCAGCGCCAGCACCGCCGCGATCTCCTTGAGGCTCAGTTCAAATTCGTAATACAGCTGGATCACTTGCTGCTCGCGCGGGTTCAGCGCCTGCAAGGCCACGGTCAAGGCGCTTTTCAGCGCCAGCCGCTGTTCCGGATTGTCTTCCGCCGCCGGCTCAAGGCCCTGGGCCATCAGTTCGTCGAAGCTGGACAACGCTTCGGCGTTGTCCGCCAGCAGCGCTTCCTGATAGGCCTCGGCGCTGAGTCCCAGCAGCTGCATCGCCTCCGCCTCGCTGGGTTCGCGCCCCAGCTTGCGGCTGAGCAGGCGCAGGCCGTCGCGCACGCGGTGCGCTTCCTGGCGCACCGAACGCGGCCTCCAGTCCAGCCGACGCAGTTCGTCGAGAATGGCGCCGCGAATGCGCAAAATGGCGAAACCGGCGAACTTCTCGTCCGGCTCGCCATAGCGGCGCAGGCTCTCCAGCAAGGCCATCAGCCCCACCTGCTCCATGTCCTCCCGATCAAACACGCCGCCGGCCTGGGACGACAGCTGACGCGCCACTCGCTTGACCAGGTGGGCGTACTGGCGCAGCGCCTCGGCTTCGCCGCCGGCGCTGGCCGGGGCCTCGTCGTAACAGGCGTACATAGGGCTTACTCGATGATCAACTTGCTAACCATCACCTCGCTGAACGGCGCGTCGCGTCGCTCGCGCAGGAAACCGCCGGCATAGGCCTTGGCCAACAAGCGCTGGTAATCGTCTATGCTCATCGCCAGGGCCTTGTCCGCCGGCAGCTCCGACAGCGCTCGTACGGCGATGCTCTTCAGAAAGGGCAGTTGGGCCTTGACCTCCGCCTCCTGCTTTTCATTGCTGCGGAACACCAGGTCCACCGCCATGAAGCGGGTGGCGGATTCGCCGCCGCGCAGCATCACGATCACCTTGTCCATGCTGACGAAGCGCGCGTCCAGCGCCGCCACCGGCTTAGGCGCTTCCGCGGCCTGCGGCGCATGCGAACTCAGCCACCACCAGGCGCCGCCGCCCGCGGCCAGCGCCACCACGATGGCCACGATTAAAATCACTACGATGTTTCGGTTCATTCTTGCGCTTCCGCTGCTCAGCCCTGGCCCAGCCAGAAGCCTTGTCCATCACCCTGCCCCGCTTCCGCCAGCGCCCGTCCCGGCGCGCGTTGCGGCTGCTGTTGCCCCTGGCGTTCACGCTGCTGACCGTGGCCGCCCTGCCCCGGCGCGCCTTCGCGCACTTCCACCGCCACCTGCGTGTATTGGCGATTGGACAGGTCCTGGCGCAGCGCGTCGCCTATGGCTTGCAGCTGCCGCACCACTTCACCGTGCGAGGCGGTCAACTGCACTTGCAGTGCGCCGGCTTCGTGGCGGATGGAGATTTCCAGAGAACCGAGCGATGGCGGGTCCAGGCGGATCAGCGCGCGGTCCATGCCGTGGCTGCTTTGCACTTGCAGACGTTCGCCCAGCGCGGCGCTGAGTTTGTCGCCCCACTTGGCCGGCTGCTCCGCCGGCAGCTGGATCGGCGCCCACTCCGGCAGCGGCACGCCGGCCTTGTCCTGCGGCTGCGGCGCAATGGCGGCCAATAGCGGCGAGGCGGGCTGCGCCTGCGTCGGGAGTTCGCGGCCGGCCTGGGTCTCGCCGGCCGCGGCAGGCTTGGCCGGCAGCGGCGCCAGGGTGTTGATCGCGGCGGACAGCGCGTCCGCCGGCATCGCCGCCTCGGCGTTTTGACGCGGCGTCGCCGCCGTGGCGACGCGCGCGGCCGCGTCCACGCCGGCTTGCGCCGGCGCGCCGGCCTGAGACGCAAGGACCGGCGGCTGCGGCGCAACCGGCATCAGCGGCAGAGGCTGCGCGACGGGGACGCCGGGCTGCGCGGCCGGCGTTTCGGCCTTGGCTTCGTCGCCCGCGGGGGCTTCGGCGTCGGTTGCGACTGTCGGCGCGGCGTTCTGCCCGTCCATCAGGCTGGCCAGCAAGGCGCTGGCGAAATCGCCGCCGGCATCCGGCGCCGCCGCGTTCGGGTCCAGCAAGGGATCGGCCGGCGCGGCGTCGGCGGGCGTTGACGCGCCGCCGGCGAGAAGATTGGGGGGCAAGGATACGTTCATGCTTGATTCCAGTCGCTGACTTCGGCGTAGGCGATTTGCGCTTCGCGCTGATGGCTCAGCGCGGCGATTTTTTCTTGCAGTTCCGCGGAGTCGGCGCGGCAAACTTCCAGCGCGTCGCGGTAGACGGCGCGCAAGGCGGCGCGCGCGGCGGCGTCCAGCGCCTGAGGCTGGGTGCGCAGCAGTTCCGCCAAGAGTTGGTCCAGCGCGGCCAGGCGTTCCCAGTCGCGCTCGGCGCAGGCGCGGCGGATGGCGGCTTCCAGCGCGGCCGGCTCAGGCGGCTTCATGCTGGTCCCGCACGCCTATCCAGCCGCCCTTGAGCTTGATCAGCAGCTGTTCGGCCTCGTCCAGCGCCGCCACGTCCAGATTGACGCTGGCGTGGTAGAGCCGGTAGGCGCAATAGTCGTAGAGCCGCGCCAGATTGGTGACCACCTCGCCGCCGGTGTCGAAGTCCAGCGCGCTGGACAGGCCGTTGAGGATGTTGATGCACTTGCTGATGCTCTCGCCCTTTTGCTCGTAGCGCTGGTTTTCCAGATGGCCGCGCGCGCGCGCCATTTCTTCCAGCAGGCCGTCGAACAGCACCAGCACCAACTGCACCGGCGAGGCGGAGTGGGTCTGCGCTTCCAGATTGACCGCGTGATAGCTGCGGTAGGCGTCGTAATCCACGTTGTCGTGCTCCTGTTCTAATCAATAGGCGGGAGGTCCTCCCTCCCGCCGAATTCAATGCGGCCAAGCAAATCCGGGACGGATTCAGAAGGAAAGCATGCCCAGAGTCTTCTGCATGTCTTCCTGCATCTTCTGCAGCTGGGTGAACTGCGTCAGGTAGCGCTTGTAGCTCTGGTCGTACTGGGTCTTCAGCCGCACCTGGCGGCTATCCAGATCTTTCTGGATGCGGGATTCGGAATCCTTGCGCAGCTTGAGCAGGCCGCTGCTGCCGTTCAGCCATTTGTCCAGGTAGTCGCTGCTTTGCTTGACCACGCCGTTCTTGTTGTCGCCGTTGACGAAACGATCCAGCGCGTCCGGCTTGTCCTTCAGGGTGTCGTTCAGTTTCTTGCTGTCCAGGCTCAAGCTGCCGTCGCGGTTGGCCTTGATGCCCAGCTGGTTCAAAGTGATGCCGTCGTAGGGCTGGCGCAGCAGACCGTTGATGCCGTCTTTCAGACTGCGGATGCCGGAGTCGCTGGCGAAGGGGCCGCCGGTCTTGCCTTCCTTGCCCGGCGCGGACAGGTCGGAGATGGCGCTGGCCAGCTTGTTGTAGCTGTCGACGAAGCCTTGCACATTGCTCACGGTGTCGGCCTCGTTGCGCGATACCGACAGCTGCAAGGGGGTGTCGCCCGGCTTCATCGCCTTGCTGATGGTCAGGTTGACGCCGTCTATGCTTTCGAAGGTGTTGGACGCCTGCTTCATTTGCACGCCGGTGTCCTTATTGCCCAGCCAGACGATGGCGTCCTGACCCTTGGTCAGCTCTTTGGGGCTGGCAAGGCCGGTCTTGAGGCCGGCGTCGCTGACTTGGCTCAGGTCCAGCGTGACGACGCCGCTCTCGCCGGTCTTGCCGGAAGACATCACCAGCTGGCTGGTGCCGCCGTTGTTCAACACCATGGCGTTGACCTTGCCGCTGTTGCCGCTGGCGCGGTTGATGGCCAAAGCCAGCTCCGACGGAGACAGATTGCCGTCGCCGTCGCGGTCCGCGCTGCTCAGGTCCACTTCAAAGCTGTCGCTGCCCTGGCGGATGGTGATCTTGTCGCCGGCCTGGGCCTTGGCGCCGGACAGGCTGCCAAAGGACAGCTGGTGGGCGGTGGCCACTTGTTCGATGAACAGCGAGTAGTTGCCCGGCTGGGCGTTGCCCTTGGCGCTGACGCTGCCGAAGCCTTCCTGGCTGATGCTGGCGCTCATCGCCACCAGGCTTTTCTTGGTGGTGATGCCGGACAGCGCGCTGCGATAGTCTTGCAAGGCTTTTTGCAGCTTGTTCAGCGCGTCGCCGCGCGCCTGCGCCGCCTTACTCTGGTTGTCCAGTTGGTTCTGGGCGTCTTGCAGGTACAGGCTGGCGGCGTTTTGGGCCAGCGCCGAGGGCGGGGTCTTGCTGAAATCGATAGCCATTTGGAATCCTTTCGCTGTGCGCGGACCGGATCGGCGTCCGGGCGGAAGATGGATGGTAGTGACTGTTCAGTGCGACCGCCGTCCGGCTTTTCTTGAGCCGCCGTGAATAATCACGCTCCGCGCAGCCAGGCTTGCCCGGCCAGTTCATCGGTTTGTTTCTGTTCTTTCTTCAGCCGCAGACGCAGCAGGCTTTCCGCCGCCTGATCGCGCACCTGGACCATCACCTCGCGGCGCAGACTGGCTTGCAGCAGCGCGCGCTGGCTGACCGCGGCGTCCGCCTCGGCCAGTTGCAGATCCTGCTGCTGCGAGGCCATCAGGCCCAGCAGCGCGCCCTTGTAGTCGGCGCAGTTGCGCGCCAAAGCCGGGTGGCCGGCGTCGGCGCTGGCGCCGCTCTGGCCGCACAGCTCACCCATGCGCAAAATGTTGCGGCGGTAGCGCTCCTGCAACTGACGCTTGCCTTCCACCTCGCTTTGCAAGCGGTCCACGTCCTGCTGCCGCAATTGGACCATCAGGCCCAGGCGGCGCACGTCTTCGGGCTGGCTCATGTCGCGATCATCTCCATCAAACCGTTCCGGCTGTCTTCATAACTCGCGGCCTCGGCCGCGCCCTGGCGCAGGAAAGCCTCCAGCCTGGGCATCAGCCGCACCGCGCGGTCGGTGTCCGCGTCGGCGCCGGCGACATAGCCGCCCAAGGGGATCAGGCTGCGCACTTCCTGATAGCGGGACCAGGCGCCGCGCGCGCCGCGCGCCGCCTCCGCGTGTTCCGCCTCGGTCAGCTGGCTCATGCAGCGGCTGACCGAACGGCCGATGTCGATGGCCGGATAGTGACCGCGCTCGGCCAGTTCGCGCGACAACACGATGTGGCCGTCCAGAATGGCCCGCGCGGTGTCCACCACCGGGTCTTGCTGGTCGTCGCCCTCGGCCAGCACGGTGTAGATGGCGCTCATGCTGCCGGCGCCGCCCTCGCCGTTGCCGGCGCTCTCCGCCAGCGAGGGCAAGAGGCCGAACACCGACGGCGGATAACCGCGGGTGGCCGGCGGCTCGCCCAGCGCCAACGCCACTTCGCGCTGCGCCATCGCATAGCGGGTCAGCGAATCCACCAGCAGCAGCACATTGCGGCCCTGGTCGCGGAAGTGGGCGGCGATGGTGTGGGTCAATTCGGTGGCCTTCAGCCTCATCAGCGGCGACTCGTCGGCCGGCGCCACCACCAGCACCGCCTTGGCCAGGCCGGCTTCGCCCAGCGAGTGCTCGACGAACTCCCGCACTTCGCGGCCGCGCTCGCCGATCAGGCCCACCACCACCACGTCGGCTTCGGTATGACGGGTGATCATGCCCAGCAACACGCTTTTGCCGACACCGGAACCGGCGAACAGACCGACGCGCTGGCCGCGGCCTATGGTGAGCAGGCTGTTGATCGCGCGCACGCCCACATCCAGCGGCGCGGACACCGGCTGTTTTTTCAAAGGATTGATTTGCGGCGGGTGGGCGGCCAGCGGCTGTTCGCCGCCAAGGCGGCCCAGGCCGTCCAGCGGCTCGCCCAGGCCGTTGACGATGCGGCCCAGCCACGACGGTCCTATCATCAGGCCGCCGCTGTCGGCGGCCGGCAACACCCGCGCGCCGGTGCTCAGACCCACCGGCTTCTTGAACGGCATCAGATAGGAGACTTCGCGCTTAAAGCCCACCACCTGGGCTTGCAGCCAGCCGCCGCCGGTGGTTTCGATCACGCAGCGCTGGCCGGTTTCCAGCGGACAGCCCACGCTTTCCAGCAGCAGACCGGACGCGCCCACCAGGCGGCCGCTGACGGTAGCCACCGGCACCTCGGGCAGTTCCAGCCGTCCCAACGCCTGGCGCAGCATGGCTTAAGCCTCCGCCTCGGCCGCCGCCGGCTCGTCGGCGTCGTGTTGCAGTTGTGCGCGCACCGTGGCGATGCAAGCTTCCAGCCGCTGCTGACAACCGGCGTCGGCCTCGGACTCCGGCGTGCGGATCCGGCATTCGCCGTGCGGCAGCTGCGCGTCGGCCACCAAGCGCCAGCGCGCGGCGCGCTCCGGCGCCAGTTCGCGGATGCGCTGGCATTCCTCGGCGTTGAGCAGGACTTCCACCTCGTCCTGCTGATATTGGCCCGGCGGCAGCGCGGCCAGGGTTTCGTCCACCAGGTCCAGGATCTGCACCGGCTTGAGCGCCAGCTCGCAACGGATGACCTGGCGCGCCACTTTGGCCACCAGTTCCACCACCTCGTCGCGCATCGCCGCCTGGTATTCCTCGCTGACGCGGCGCAGCTCGGTCAGCGCGGCCTCCAGCGGCCGGCCCAGGTCGGCCAGCTCGGCCAGGGCTTCGCGGCGCGCCGCCGCCTGCCCTTCCTGGCGGCCCTGTTCCAGGCCCGCGGCGTAGCCGGCTTCGCGGCCGGCGGCTTCCCCGCTGGCCAGGCCTTCGTTGTAACCGGCGTCCATGCCCTGGCGGAAGCCGTCGGCGGCGGAGGCCTGGATCTGGGCGGAGTCCTGCGCGTCCAGCGGCAGGTCCAGCGCGCTGTGGATCAGCGGCGGGAAACGGAAGGGGCGCCAGGCCTTCACTCGACCACTTCCTCGGGGAATAGCTGCAGGTCGATTTCGCCGGCCTGAGCCAACTGTTTGACCTGAGCCATGATGTCGGCGCGCACTTCTTCCACGCGGCTCAGCGGCACCGGGCCGGAGCGGCGCATCATGCCGTCGAAGTTCTGCGCCTGACGGCGCGGCATGGTCTGGACGATGGCTTCGCGCACCGCCGGCTCCGCGCCCTTGAGCGCGATGGCCCATTGCTCCAGCGGAATGTCTTCGCTGATGCGCATCAGCACGGCTTCGGTCTGGCGCGACAGGATGAAGAAGTCGTACATGCGGGTTTCGATTTCCTCGACGATGTCCGGATCGTGGGCGCGCAGCAGTTCCATCATGCGTTGGCGGTCGCCCGGCAGGCGATTGAGGATGTCGGCGGTCTGCTGCATGCCTTCCACCGCGGTGCTCTGGGTGTGCAGGCTTTCCAGACAGCGATTGACCAGTTCTTCCAGTTCTTCCAAGAGTTCGCGGTCCACGTCCTTGAGCCGGGCCACGTTGACCAGCACGCTGTCGCGGCTGTCCGCCGGCAACGCGTCCACCACTAGGCCGGCCAAGGCCGGCGGCAGGAAGGCGAGGAAGACCGCCTGCATGCGCACGTGCTCGCCGGCGATGCGGTCCGCCAACCATTGCGGCGACACCCATTGCAGCCGCGCCATCTTGGGACGGATGGCGTCGCCGTAGATGGTGTCCAGCACGCTGTTGGCGATATCGCTGCCCAGCGCCAGGTCCAGCGAGCGCTTGAGGAAGGCGCGGCTGGCGCCGTGCACCCCGCTCTGCTCGCGGTATTCGTCGAAGAATTTCTGAATCGTGGTCTTGACCGCGTCCACCTTGATGCCGCTCATGCCGGACATCGCCTGGGTCACTTGCAACAGTTCTTCGCGGCTCAGACAGCGCAGCACGGCGGCGGCGGGTTCCTCTCCCATGCACAACAGCAGCACGGCGGCCTGCTCGATGGTGTTCATCGCTTCTGCGGCGGGCGCGACGGCGGCCGGCGGCAAGGCCGGCGCTACGGCGTTATTGGTTTCGTCCATTTTTCTGCACCCATTGTTTGACGACTTCGGCGACGCGTTCCGGTTCTTTGGCGGCCAGGCCCTTCAGGTGGTCTACCAGCACATCGACGCTGGAGCCGGCCGGCGGCAGATCGTAGTTTTCCAGCAGCGGCACCACCGGGCTGGCGCCGGCGCCGGCCGCGGCGGCCAAGGCCGCCGGTTGCGGCGCGGAGGACAGCTGAGCCTGGCGCGCGGCGCGCAGGTCGGCGCCGTCCATCAGCGGATCGGGTTTCAGTTCCAGCGCTTCCGGCTGCTGATATTCGCGCAGCTGACGGTCGGTCAGCTGGCGCAACATCTTCAGCAGCGGACGCGCCAGCAACAGGTAGGCCAGCAGCAGGCCGAAGGCGTAAACGACCCAGCGCGCGGCTTCGAACCAGGTGTCTTGCTGCATCCAGATCGGCTCCGGCTCGGACAGCGCGGAGAAGTTGAGCGTGGACACCGCCAGGGTGTCGCCGCGCTCGGCGTGGATGCCCAAGCCGTTGCGCAGCACCTTGTCCACATTGGCCAGCTCGGCCGGCTTCCAGCCGCCCTTGGCCGGCGCGGCGGCCTGGTTCAACACCACGGCCACGCTCAGGCGGCGCAGCGTGCCGCGCGCCTTCTTGATCTGGGTGACGCTACGGTCGTAAGCGTATTGGCGGGTGACGGCGTTCTTGCTGTTGCCGGCTTTTTCCGAGGCGGAGCCGGAGGCGTCGGTGTTGACCGGGCGGTTGCTGAGCGAGCCGGGCACGCCCAGCGCCATTTTCTCGGTGGAGGTTTCCTCGCGGGAGGCCTCGTTGGTGACCTTGGGCGCTTCGCCGTATTTCTCGCGGGTTTCCTCCACGCGGTCGTTGTCCACGTCAGCGGTGACGCTGACCTTGAAATTGTCCTTGCCCAGCACCGGGGTCAGCAGGTCGCGGACGTTTTGCAGCGCTTCCTCGCGGAAGCGGCGAGCGGCGTCGCTCTCATTGCCGCCCAGCATACCGTCGTCGCTCAAGTCCACGCGGGAGGACAGCAGATTGCCGGCCTGGTCCACCAGGGTGACCTGGGACGGCGACAGCGTGGACACGCTGCCGGCCACCAGCTTGATCACCGCGGCCACTTGTTCGTTGTTCAGTTGCTGACCGGGCTTAAGGGTCACCACCACCGAGGCGGAGCCCTTGTCGTTGGCCGCGCCGACGAAGGACGTGGCGCGCGGCAGCGACAGATGGACGCGCGCTGCGGACACCGGCTCCAGCGCCAGAATGCTTTGCACCAGCTCGCCTTCCAGGCCGCGGCGGAAACGCACGTCCTGCACGAACTGGCTGACGCCCAGCGGGTCGTTCTTGTCCAACAGCTCCAGGCCGGACGGCAGCTGCGCCACCACGCCCTTGGCCGCCAGCTGCATGCGCACGCGGCCCAGCTGGCTGTCCGGCACCAGCACCTGGCCGGTTTGCGGATGGATGCGATAGGGGATTTTTTCGGCGTCCAGCACCGCCATCATGTCGGCGGCCACCACTTTTTCCTGGGCGCCGAACACCGGCTTGTAGCTGGCGTCGTCGCGCCACAGCCACAGGCTGATCATCACGGTGACACCTATGGCCAGCGCGACGATGGGAAGCGCCAGGCGCAAGGAATGTCCGGAAACGGGCCAAGGGCCGCCCAGACGGGTTTGCACGGCCGCGACGCCGCTGCGAAAACGATTCAACACGGGCATGGTCCTCGCGGCTTACAGCTGCATCTTGATCAAGTCGTCCACGGCGCCCACCACCTTATTGCGCACTTGCATCAGCATGGAGAACGACAGGCTGGCTTCCTGGCTCATCAGCATGGCGCCGACCAGGTCGTCGCTTTTGCCGCTGTCCACGTCGACCATTTTTTCGGAAGCCGCGCGGTTCTGCGCGTCCACATCGCGGATGGCCGCGCCCATGGCGTCGGTGAAGCTGGCTGTGGTGGCCGGCTCTTCGCTGTGCTGCGGCGGCGCAATCGGCGCGCTGCGCGCCATCCCGGCCATTTCGCCGAGCATCTGCTTGCGGTCGGCATGAATCATCAAACCCAGGTTGGTCGCCATCGGAAATCCTTGTCGGGCGGAGCCCGTTATTATTGAGTGGCCAATCAAGGCCGGTTTCACGTCTGCGGCCCGCCGCCCTGCGGCGGCGAGCGTATCGAAGCGGCAGCCCCGAGATGAGGACTTGTAACCATGCCATCATCCTGACGCCAGGATACGAGCGGCGATTTTAAACTTTATGCTTAAACCAACAGCCGTGAATTTTCACAAAGTGTGACGTGAATTTTCCCCCTTTACCCAGCGGCGGCAGCCAGTAAGATGCACACTCCATAAGGTTTAGCCTGCCGTTTGCCTCCGCTCGCGAGCCGCGAATTTAGTACCTTCTAGTACAGTTCGCATCCAGCGCCGCAGAGGGCGGGCCGGCCTTGATGAACACCAGGCCGCCGCGGTTTAAGCGCCGCGCCCCTTCCGTCGCCCGCGCGCGCCGGCCGGGCGCGCCGGCGGCGCCAAGTCCACGCCTTCACCGAGAATCGAGATGCCAAGAGCCAGAATCATTTCGCAGCATGACGGCGCCCAATTGCCGGCTCTCGACCTGCGCACGCTGGGACGACCGTTCCATCTGCTGCCTGTCTTCGGCAAAGCCCTGCAAGAAGAGCTGGCGGATTTCCTGCAGCAAGAACTGAACCGCCGCTACCACGCGCGTTTCCACATCCGGGCCTTGGAACAGACGCAGCCGGCCGCCGACGAGCGCCGCTGGCTGTGGCACGCGCTGGACGGCTGCCAGCTGGGCAGCCATATCGAACGGCCGCTGTTGCTGCGCTTGCTGGATTACCGCTTCGGCGCGCCGGCCACGCAGCCGGACGCCGACGCCGGCGCGCCGGCGGAAACCGAAACCGAGCGCCGCCTGGCGCGCAGCCTGGCGGAGCGCTTGCTGCCCCGGCTATTGCAATGCGTGTTGCGCTTGGACCGCCAGGCCGGCGGCCTGCCGCCCGGCCCGGCCGACTGCGCGCTGCTGCCCTTCGTGCCGCCCGGCACCGGGGTCTGGGAGATCCGCCTGGACATCGGCGACGGCGATCACGCCGTCGGCGCGCTGCGCCTGCAATTGGACGCCGCCTGCTTCGAACGCCTGCTGAAAAATCTGTCCGGCCGCCGCGACAGCGCCGACGCCCAGGCCGCGCCGGCGGAGACCTTCCGCGACCGGCTGCGGGTGCGCTTGCAGGCGCGCTTGCTGGACCGCGAAATGGCGCTGGGCGACATCATGGACCTGCGCCCCGGCAGCGTGTTGCCGGTGAAGCTGCACGCCAGGAGCGAAGTGCTGGTCGGCGCTTCGCGGCTGTTCGACGCCGAAGTGGCCGAACAGCACGGCAAGCTGTGCCTGACCGCTTTTGTCGTCAGCGAATAACTCTACACACACAGAACAAGCAAGGATGAGCATGGACTTGAACGACGATTTCGATCTGGGCGGCGTGCTGGACGGCCTGGACGGCCAAAACGACGCGGACGCCAAGCCGGCTGACGACGCCGCGGCGCGGCGGCCGCAACGCGACATGACCCAGTTCCTGCGCAAAATCCCGGTCCGGCTGACGCTGGAAGTGGGCGGCGCCGACATCTCGCTGGCCGATCTGGTCAATATCGAGAACGGTTCGGTGGTGGAGTTGGACAAGCTGGCCGGCGAACCGCTGGACATCAAGGTCAACGGTACGGTGATCGGCCGCGGCGAGGTGGTGGTGGCCGGCGAGAACTACGGCCTGCGGGTGGTGGAGCTGAACGATCTGGAACTGGACAGCCTGGCCTGATGGGACTCTTGAAGAAGCTGCGCCCCCTGCTGCGACCCAGCCTCATCGCTACGGGGCTTTGGGCGCTGGCTGCCGCCTGTCAGGCCGAACCGCTGAAGCTGCTGTCCGCCAACGCCGGCGGCACGCCGGTGGACTTCACCATCAAGACCCAGATCCTGATCCTGATGACCCTGCTCGGGCTCTTGCCCGTGCTGGTGCTGATGATGACCAGCTTCACCCGCTTCATCATCGTGTTGTCCCTGCTGCGCCAAGCGCTGGGCCTGCAACAAGGCCTGCCCAACCGCATCGTCACCGGGGTGGCGCTGATTCTGACCCTGCTGGTGATGCGGCCGGTGGGGCTGGAGGTGTGGAACCACGCCTTGCAGCCCTTCGATCAGGACAAGATCACCATGCAGCAGGCGCTGGAGATCGCGCAGAAGCCCATCAGCCGCTTCATGCTGGCGCAGACCAGCAAGACCGCGCTGGCGCAGATCGCCCGGCTGTCCGGCGAAGAAAAGATCACCAATCCGCAGGACCACGCCTTCGCGGTCAAGCTGGCCGCCTTCGTGCTGTCGGAATTGAAAACCGCGTTCCAGATAGGCTGCATGTTGTTCATCCCCTTCCTGGTGATAGACCTGGTGGTGTCCAGCGTGCTGATGGCGATGGGCATGATGATGCTGTCGCCGCTGGTGATTTCGCTGCCGCTCAAGCTGCTGCTGTTCGTGCTGGTGGACGGCTGGTCGCTGACGGTGAACACCCTGGTCACCTCGATACAGGCTTATTGAGCGCGCTCTTGAGAATGGACTTGCCATGCTGACCCCCGATATCGCCGTCGACATCGTCAACGACAGCTTGCGCGTCGTCGTCACCCTGGTGGTGCTGCTGATCCTGCCCAGCCTGATCGTCGGCGTCATCGTCAGCCTGATTCAGGCCGCCACCCAGATCAACGAACAGACGCTGTCCTTCCTGCCGCGGCTGCTGGTGACCCTGCTGACCATCGCCATCGCCGGCCACTGGATCACCGGCTTCCTGATGGATTTCTGCGTGGCGATGTTCCAGCGCGCCGCCGGTTTGGTCGGATAGCCGTGACCGGCCTCTACGCCCAACTGCTGGACTTGATCCCGGCCTTCTGGTGGCCGTTTTGCCGGCTGATGGCCGCCTTCAGCGTCGCGCCCTTCATCGGCGAGGGCATGGTGCCGGTGCGGGTGCGCATCGGCCTGGCGCTGGCGCTGTCCGCCGCCACGCTGCCGGCCACCCTGCCGCTGCCCAAGCTGGACCTGTTCTCGCTGGCCGGCGTCGCCGCCAGCATCGAGCAGGCGGTGATCGGCCTCGTCTTCGGCCTCGCCTTCCAACTGGTGCTGGCGGTGCTGGCCGTGCTCGGCTTCCTAGTGTCCTCGCAGATGGCGCTGTCCATGGCGGTGATGAACGACCCCGGCAACGGCAACTCCTCCGACGTGGTGTCCAGCCTGCTCTACCTGCTGGGCGCCATGATCTTCTTCTCGCTGGACGGCCATTTGCTGCTGATCCAGGTGGTTTACGCCAGCTTCCAGGCCTGGCCGGTGGGCGGCGGCGTGCCGGCCGCCTCGCTGTCCATGCTGGCCGGCGGCGTGGCCTGGGTGCTGTCCGCCGCCATGCTGTTGGCGCTGCCTGCGGTGTTCGCCACCTTTGTAGTGCAGGCCGGCGTGGGCATGATCAACCGGGTGGCGCCGTCGCTGAACCTGTTCTCGCTGGGCTTCCCGCTGATTACTCTGTTCGGCCTGGGCACGCTGGGCCTGGTGGCACGCTTCATCCCGCAGCAATACCTGAACCTGAACGAACAGATGCTGCGCCTGCTGGGCGGCATGCTGAGAGCCGGCCATGGCTGAGGGGCGCGGCGGCGATAAAACCGAAAAGGCCACGCCGCACAAGCTGCGGCAGGCGCGCCAGCAAGGCCAGGTGCCGCGCTCGCGTGATCTGGCCGCCGCGCTGGGCCTGCTGTTGGCGCTGAAACTGGCTTTCTGGCTGATGCCGCAGTGGCTGGACGAGTTCCGGGAACTGTTCGCGCTGGCCTTCGCCCCGCTCTCCGGCAACGGCGCGCTGGACAACAGCTGGTCCAAGCTATTCGCCGGCACCTTGTTGCTGCTGGTCAAGATGGTGCTGCCGCTGGCGGTGATTCCGCTGTGCATGATCGTGGTTTCGCTTTATCCCGGCGGCTGGGTGTTCAGCTTCAACCATCTGCAACCCAAGCTGGAGCGCTTCAACCCGCTGGCCCACTTCGGCCGCATCGCCTCGGCGCGGCACGCCAGCGAAATCGGCAAATCCATCGCCAAGGCGCTGTTGCTGGGCTGGGTGCTGTACCGGCTGAGCCAGAGCGCTCTGGAGGATTTTTTCGCCTTGCAGGGCGCGCCCTTCGCCACCGCGCTGGCCGGCAGCGCCGAGCTGCTGATCAACGCCCTGCTGACGCTGACCGCGGTCTTCATGTTGTTCGCGCTGATCGACCTGCCGCTGCAAATCCTGCTGTTCATGAAGCAGCAGAAGATGAGCAAGCAGGAGATCAAGGAAGAGTACAAAAGCACCGAGGGCCGGCCGGAGATCAAGCAGCGCATCCGCCAGATCCAGATGCAGATGGCCCAACGCGGCGTGCGCAAGGCGGTGCCCACCGCCGACGTGGTCATCGTCAACCCCGAGCACTACGCGGTGGCGTTGAAATACGATGAGGAGCGCGCCGAAGCGCCGTTCATCATCGCCAAGGGCCTGGACGAGATGGCGCTCTACATCCGTCAGGTGGCCCAGGAGCATCAGGTGGACATCGTGCCGCTGCCGCCGCTGGCGCGCGCCGTCTACCACACCACCCAGGTCAACCAGCAAATTCCCGCGCCGCTGTACCGAGCGGTGGCGCAAGTCCTGACCTATGTCATGCAACTCAAGGCCTTCCGCAACGGATCGCGCCGCAGCCAGCCGCGGCTGCCGGACGATTTGCCGATCCCGCGCGACATGGCCGATCCCAGAACCGCACCATGAACGCTTTCACCCGACTGCTGGCCGACATCGGCCGCCACAAGATCGCCGCCCCGCTGTTTTTGCTGGCCATACTGGCCATGGTGATGCTGCCCTTGCCGCCGATGGCGCTGGACATGCTGTTCACCTTCAACATCGTGCTGGCCATCATCGTCATTCTGGTCAGCGTCTCCGCCAAGCGGCCGCTGGACTTCTCCGCCTTCCCCACCATCATTCTGGCCACCACCCTGCTCAGGCTGTCGCTGAACGTGGCCTCCACCCGGGTGGTGCTGCTGCACGGCCATGAGGGCACTCACGCCGCCGGCCGGGTGATCGAGGCCTTCGGCCAGGTGGTGATAGGCGGCAACTTCGTCGTCGGCATGGTGGTCTTCGTCATCCTGATGATCATCAACTTCATGGTGGTGACCAAGGGCGCGGAACGGATCTCGGAAGTATCCGCCCGCTTCACCCTGGACGCGCTGCCCGGCAAGCAGATGGCCATCGACGCCGACCTCAACGCCGGCCTGATCAATCAGGAGCAGGCGCAGCAGCGCCGCCGCGACATCGCCACCGAGGCCGATTTCTACGGCGCGATGGACGGCGCGTCCAAGTTCGTGCGCGGCGACGCCATCGCCGGCATCCTGATCCTGATCATCAATCTGTTCGGCGGCGTGGCCATCGGCGCGCTGATGCACGGCCTGTCCGCCGGCGACGCCTTCCGCCAATACGCGCTGATGACCATAGGCGACGGCCTGGTGGCGCAGATCCCGGCCCTGCTGCTGTCCTCCGCCGCCGCCATCATCGTCACTCGCATCAGCGACGACGGCGACATGCAGGAACAGGTGAGCAAGCAGATGCTGGCCTCCCCCACCGTGCTGATGAGCGCCGCCGGCATGATGCTGGTGCTGGCCGCCATCCCCGGCATGCCCTGGCCCACCTTCCTCGGCTTCGCGTTGCTGCTGGGCTTCGTCGCCTGGCGGCTGCATCAACGACAGCAAGTGCTGCCGAACCAGCCGGACCCAGCGCTGGCGAAAAGCGCGCTGGCCGGCGACGCCGACATCGAACTGGAATGGGGCGCCCTGCCCTATGTGGACGCTCTGGGCGTCAACCTGGGCTACAAACTGGTGTCGCTGCTGGACAAGAGCCAGGGCGCGCCGCTGGCCAAGCGCGTGCGCGGCGTGCGCCAAAGCCTGAGCGAGAGCATGGGCGTGCTGATGCCGCAAGTGAATCTGCGCGACGATCTTCGCCTCAAGCCCTCGCAGTACGCCATCCTGCTCAGCGGCAACACCGTGGCCGAAGGCGAGGTCTACGCCGACCGGCTGATGGCCATCCCCTCGCCGGAACTGTACGGCGAAGTGGACGGCATGCCCGGCGTGGACCCGGCCTACGCCATGCCTGTGACCTGGATCCTGCCGGACGACAAGAGCAAGGCGCTGGGCCTGGGCTACCAAGTCGTGGACTGCGCCAGCGTGGTGGCCACCCATCTGAACAAGGTGATGCGCGAGCACTTGTCCGAGTTGTTCCGCCACGACGACGTGGCCGCCATCAACGAGCGGCTGTCGGCGCTGGCGCCCAAGCTCGCCTCCGCGCTGAACCAGGCGCTGCCGGCGCCCTTGCAGCTCAAGGCCTACCGCCAACTGCTGACCGATAATGTGTCGCTGAAAGACATCGCCCCCATCGCCAACGCCCTGCTGGACGCCAGCGAGAGCAGCAAGGACCCCATCATGCTGGCGGCTGAAGTGCGTTGCGCGCTGAAGCGCCAGATCGTGCAGTCCATTCTGGGTCCGCGCGGCGAGATGAAGGCCTTCAACCTGTCCGCGGACCTGGAAAACTTGCTGCTGGGCGCTTTGAGCCAGGCGCAGCAAACCGGCAAGCCGCAGCTGGACAGCTTCCCCATCGACCCCAATGTGCTGCAGCAGCTGCAAGCCAATATGCCGGTGGTGCGCGACCAGATGAAGCAACTGGGCCACGCGCCCATCCTGCTGGTGATGCCGCAGATCCGCCCGCTGCTGGCGCGCTACGCGCGCTTGTTCGCCCCCGGCCTGCACGTGTTGTCCTACAACGAAGTGCCGGAGACCCGCGAAGTCAGCCTGACCGGCACTCTGGGCTGATCCGCCGCCCCTAATCCCGCGGGGCGCCGCGGGCGCGCGTCGTCGCGCCCGCACGCCCTTCGCATGATATGCGAAATTACAACACCCCCACTCCTGCGCCCGCCGTCGCCTTCATTTCCTAAACATCCCCAAATAATCAATCCTCTAGCGGCTGACATTCGGATATGACCCGCTAAGGCACAGGCATAATCCAGCCCGGATCTGTACCAAGGAACAGGTTTCAATCTGTATGCCTAATTTTAAAATGAAAGCCTTTTTTGCATTTTCGGCGAAAACTTTTCGCAAATTTTGCAAAATCTGACTAATATCGGCTAAAACCTAAAGTAAAGCGTCGACGTGCCCGCCCCTGCCCGGAAGGCCATCCGCCTTCCGCTCGCCGCCGCCGATAATGAACAAAGACAGCAGCCCTCCGCCCGCGCCGGCGGCAAGCTGCGGACCAGAACGACCCGATAGTCGCCCTACTCCAAAGACATGCAAATGACACAGAACAAGCCAACCACGGAAATCATCAACGCCAATATCCGCACCCATCTGGAGCAGCGCGGCCTGGCGGAGTCTCAACAGGTCAGCCTGATCGAAGAAGTGCTGGGCCTGAGCGCGTCGCAAACCTACCGCAAGCTCAACGGCAGCAGCCAGTGGCAGCTGGGTCAATTGGAGAAGCTGGCGCAATACCTGGGCCTGCCCACGTCCGAACTGCTGGTGTCGCAGGACAACCGCCGGCCGGTGCGGGTGCCGGACGCCGACCTGATCCCGGCCATCCTCCACCTGACCGACCACACCGAGGAAGCCCATTGCTGGATACAGCTGGGCGACGTGGTGCAGGACGATTCCATCTCGCCGCTCTTGCTGGCGCGTCGTCAGGGCGACAGCTGGCACGTGTATCCGGGCAGCCACGACCGCTGCATCAACGGCCACGAAGTCACCTATCTGGCGGTGCAGCCGCCCAAGCGCGCCAACAACAAGCGCTTGCTGGTGGCGGTGCTGGACGATATGGACGCCGACATCCTGGCCGCGGTGCTGGTGCGCCAGGGCCTGTTCGCCCTGCCCTACGAATCCCCGTCCGAACTGCTGGCCGCGCTGCCGCACGAGGAGTTCGACGCTTTCGTGCTGGACTGGGTGCTGGGCGACGAGGACTGCATGAAGGTCATCGAGACCATACGCCAGCGCTCGTCCACCGTGCCCATCATCGTGCTGACCGGCCATGCGGAGGAATACGAATCCGCGCTGCAGCAGGCCTTGCGCATTCAGGGCGTCTACTACATCGGCAAACCGACGCCGGGCTCCATTCTGGCGTTGCAGATCACCAATGTGGTCACCGCCGCCCACGATCTGGAAGTCTGAGAACCGGTTTACGATCTGCTCCGCTGCTCCGCTGCTCCGCTGCTGCGCTGCGGCGCTGCGGCGATACGGCGTTGAAACCAAGCTCAAAAATGCTCATGTACCACGTGTACATTCCGCTTTTTCGCTCGTTTTCGCCTTGTCTCGCCTTGGCTCGCGAGATGTTGAATAGGCAGCTGTTCACTATCGCCGCGGCGCGGCATTGAAAAAGCCCTGGAGGACATCCAGGGCTTTTTTGCGCGACGCGGGTCAAGCCCGCTTGCTGACCACGGTCAACATCTGCCGCAATTGACCGGCGTCGAAGGGCTTGGCCAGGATGCCGGCGAAGCGGCTCGCGCGCGGATCGTCAAAGGCCTCCGGATAAGCGCTCATCCCAACGATGGCGGTATGCTCGGCGCGCAGGCCGTTCCAGGCCCGCTCCGCCACCCGGTAGCCGCTGTCCGCGCCCAGATGCATATCCAGCAGCACGGCGTCGAAATCGGCTTGCTCCAGCGCCCGTTCCGCCAAGGCCGCCGTCTCCGCGGTGGCCACCTGATAGCCGTCGCGCTGCAGCAACTCGGCCAGGGTGTCGCGAATGTCGGCGTCGTCGTCCACGATCAACACCGATTGCGAGCCCGGCGTCTCCGCCGCCTGCACCGGTATGCGCACGGTGAAGCAGGCGCCCTTGCCCTCGGCGCTGTCCAGCGCTATGCAGCCGCCAAACAGATTGACCAGCTCCTTGACGATGGACAGGCCCAGCCCGCAGCTGCCGGCGCGTCTATGCTTGCCCTGGATGAAAGGCTGAAAAATACGCTGCTGGTACTCCAGCGGAATGCCCACCCCGGTGTCGCGCACTTGCAGCACCAGCTCGTGATGGCCGGTGGCGCGCAGGCAAGACACGCTGACCGTGACCGTGCCGCTATCGGTGTAGCGGATGGCGTTGGACACCAGATTGCCCACGACCTGACGCAGCCTGACCTCGTCCAGCAGCACCGTCGCCGGCAGCGGCCCGGCCTGGTAATTCAGCGCCAGGCCCTTGGCGTCGGCCAAGGGCCGCATCACATCCATGGTGGCTTGCAACACCTCGGCCAGCGGCATCGGCTGCGGATTCATCCGCAGTTTCATATTGCGGATGGCGCTGATGTCCATGATGTCGTGCACCTGGGCGGATAAATGCGACACGCTGGTTTTCAAGCGCTGCAAGGCGGTGCGCGCGGTTTTCTGGCCGTCCGCCACCGGCTCCAGCAATTCGATGCACACCTGCATCGACTGCAAGGGGGAACGGATCTCGTGGCTCAACGTGGCCAGGAAGGTGGTGCGGTCCAGCTCCATCGCCACCGTGGCCTGGTGCGCGGACTGCTCCTTCTCCAGCAAGGCCTGCTTGGCGCTGGCCAGACGCTTGACCGAGCTATAGCGCGACAGCAGCAAAATCACGGCGCAGATCACGCCCCACAACACCGACTGCAGATACAGCACATTGCTGCGCTGGCGGTCCAGATCCTCCAGCCGCTCGGTGCGGCTTTTGACCTCCGCCACCCTCGCCTCCACCGCGAAAGCCATCAGTTGCGGCCGCAGCAGGTCGATGCGCTCCAACAGCGCCGGCACCGAGGCCAGCGCAGGGTGGCTGAAAGCGGGATCGTTGAATAATTGCTGGTAATCCACCACCAGGGTGTCGAAACCCTTCACCTGGCGCAGCAACATCTGCACCCGCACCGGCGCCGGTTCGGAAAACACATGAAAGCGGCTGCTGGCTACTTCCAAGCGCCGCAACAGCTCGTCTTGCTTGATGCGGCCGGCCTGGAAGCCCACCAGCGCGGACTTGGCGCGCTCCATTTCCAGCTGGAATTGCGCCACCGACCAATACAAGTCCTCGCTGCTGTTGGCCACTGAATTGACCTTGCCCAGCTGGCTGATGCTGTAATACATGCCGCCGGCGGCGGTGATCAGCACCAACAGGCCCACCCACAGCATGCGCCGGCCTTCCGGCCAGCCGCCCCAGCCGGAAATCAGCCCCCGCAGACGGCCGGCCCAGCCCGGCCCTACGCCGGACGACGCTTGATTGTCCTGGTTCATCAGTTCACCACCAGACCGTCAATCTGCCAGATCAGCTTGGCGTCCAAGGCCGGCCCCTTGGCCGAATCCGGCATCTGCTCCAACGGATACATCAGCCACAACGGGCCGTAACGGGCTACGTTCATCGGCTGCTGGTTGAAGCGGCGGGCCAGGATGGCGCGGTACTTGACCAGCTCGCCGATAGGAATGGAATAGGTATAGTCGTTGAGCGCCACAAACTGGGCCTGATGGCCGTAGGCGCCCACTTTATTGAGGATGTCCCGCACCAGCGGCCCGCTGAAAGTGGCCTTGGGCGTCCAGCTGGTGGCGGTGACCAGCGAGGTTTGAGGCAAGGCCATCAGCGCGCTTTCGCGGAATTCGTACACGCTGCGCGCCGAATCGGTGAAATGACTGATCTTGCCAGACACCACCAGCAAAACCGGGTCGTCGCCCGCCCGGCACGCTTGCGCCAGCAGGACGAAAACCAGCAAGCAAAAGACTCTCTTCATCTTGGCCAACGCTTCACTTGATTGAAAAACCATACCGCCGCACTGCTCATCAACAGTCAGACAACTATAGAACCTGTTCACGATCTCGCGAGCTAAGGCGAGACAAGACGCCGCGGCGGAAATAGCGGATTGCGCCGACGGCGCCTGAGCGTTTCGAAAACACGCTCGCCATATCGGCAACGCTCAGCAGATTTTGAACAGGTTCTAAAAAAACGGCACGCTAGTCTGGTGCCGGTTCGCCGCCGAAAACGGCGCTGCCCGCGGGCGCTCCGTTTCGGCGGCAGGGGTCGGCCGCGACCGGCTTAGCGCCTGTTTACGATCTCGCGAGCTAAGGCGAGACAAGGCGAAAACGAGAGAAAAAGCGGAATGTACACGTGGTACATGAGCATTTTGAGCCGGTTTTCAACGCCGTATCGCCGACGCGCAGCAGATCGTAAACAGGTTCTTACTCTTCCAGCAGGCGCTTCACCACATCCACGTATTCCTGCTTCGCCTCGTCGCTGCCCTTGCCCTTCAGCTTTTCCCAGGCGTCGAACTTGGCGCGGTTGATGAAGTCCATCATGCCCGGGCGTTCGCCGGCGGCGTCGCCTTCGGTAGCCTGTTTGAACAGCGCGTACAGTTGCAACAGAGTCTGGTTGTCCGGACGCTCGGACAGGGTCTTGACATCGGCCTGGGCCTGGGTGAACAGAGTCTGCAGATCAGACATGGGAATTCCTTTGTTGAAGACCGGGACGTTGGTGCGCCCCTGATTGGAGATGTTAGCCGCCGGCAGCCAGTGCCGGAGAGCGGAATTTACCACGAACCCGCGCTGCGGTCAGCCCGCAGGCCCACACCGTCAGCGCTGTCCGGGCTGCGGCGGCGAAGCCGCTCCGTCGCCAGGTTCGGACTCAATCAAAATACGTTTATAGCTCTTCACCGCGATGCCATCCTTGCGCGCCGGCGAAAACCCGGCCTGACGAAAACGATCGAGCAAGGGCTGTTCGCTGCCGGCCGGCTGGGCGCTGACCCATTGCACCGCATCCACTTCGCCTCGTTCATTGATATAGACGCGCAATTCGATCCGGACCGCCACACCCGTCAAATCGGCCAGTTCAGGCAGTTCGATCGGCTGCAGCGGCACGGCCAGTTGCTCCAGCTGGCTGGCTGGATAATACAGGTCCAGACCCAGACGCTGCGGCAGTTCGTCTCCCGGCTGCGCGGCCTCGGCAAGGGGCGCCGACGCCGCGGCGGGAAGCTCGGCGGCTGGCGCCGAGGCGCTCTGCCTCGGCTCCGGTTCTGGTTCCGCCCCAAGCGCCGCCTCCGGCAGAGTCTGCTCCGCCCGCGGCGCGGTCCATGCCGGCGGCGCGGCGGCCGGCTCCAGCCGCGGCGGCTGCCTGGCCGCCGGCCGCGCCGCCGTCAGGCGCACGCTCAAGCCCGCCGGCGCGCCGTGCGCGCCGCCCACCGGCCACGGAGCCAAAATCGCCAGGCCATGCACGGTCAGCGAAAACGACAGGCCCAGCAAGATGCGGTCGCCGTTGGACAGGCCGCGCCAGCGCGCGCTCCAGCCCGGCCGCGCCGTCACCGCCGCGCTCCAATCGCGACAACGGCCTGAGCCGGCGTCGCGAGGACGCAGGAACAGGCCGTGGAAACCCGCCTAGCGGCGCATGGGCTCATGCGCTCACTTGGCGTTGAGCAGCTTCTCGATATCGTCGCCATCGATCGCGCCCGGCACCAGCTGGCCGTTGGCGAAGATCAGGCCCGGCGTGCCGGTGATGCCCAGCTTCTCGCCCAGTTGCTGAATCTTCTCCAGCGGAGTGTCGCAATTGTCCGGACCGGTCAGCGGCTTGCCGTCGCGCATGAAGCCGGACCAGGCCGCCACTTTGTCGGGCGAGCACCAGATCTGCTTGGACTTGCGCATAGCGTCCGGGTGCAACTGGGACAGCGGGTAGAGGAAGGTGTAGATGGTGACGTTGTCCAGATTCTTCAGGCCTTCGCGCTCCAGCTTCTTGCAGAACGGGCAGTCCGGATCGGAGAACACCGCCAGCTTGCGCTCGCCCTTGCCGCGCACTTCCTTCAGCGCGTATTCGAACGGCAGCGCCTTGAAATCCACTTTGTTCAGCTCGGCCATTTTTTTCTCGGTCAGGCTTTCCTTCTTCACCGCGTCGATCAGATCGCCGACGAAGAGATAGCTGGCGTCCGCATTGGTGTACACCACCTGCTTATTGTCCACCACCACCTCGTAAATGCCTTTCACCGGCGTGGCGGTCACCGCCTTGACCGGTTTGCCCGGGAAGCGGCCTTCAAACGCCTTTTTCACGTCGCCGGCGTTGCCGCTGCCGGCGGCTTGCGAGCAAGCGGCCAGCGCCATCATCAGGGAGGCGCCCAGCGCCAGGGACTTCAGGTTCTTCTTCATCAATCTTTATCCTCAAGGGAAGGTTCAGTAACCAATTGCCTGGCGAGCGAATTGCCGCTTCAAAGGCTTCAGGCAATTAGTCAGGTTCAAGCCGGTATTGCGCAACCAAGGCAGACCCGGCGCCTTGGCCTGGAACAGCTGAAACAGGCCGTCGCAGCCCAACTGCATGGTTTTCACCGCTTCGCGCCGCTGGCGCTCGTAACGACGCAGCAGCATCCAGTCTCCGGCGTCGCGCTCGCCGGCCAGCAAGGCGGCCAATTGCGCCGCGTCCTGGAAACCCAGGTTCACGCCCTGGCCGGCCAGGGGGTGCACGGTGTGGGCGGCGTCGCCCACCAGCACCACCCGCTCCGCCGCCACCCGCTCCGGCTGGATCAAGCGCAGCGGAAACGCCGCCGCGGGAGTGATGACCGCCAATGCGCCCAGCGCCCGTCCTCCGGCCGCGGCCACCGTCTCCGCCAGTTGCTCCGGCGACAGTTGCAGCAAACGCTCGGGATCAGAGCTTGACCACACCATGGAAATTCGGTTCCCGGCCATGGGCAGCCAGGCCAGGATGCTGTCGCCGGTGAACCATTGCCGCGCCACGCCGCCGTGCGGGCGTTCGCAATCGAAATTGGCCACCACCCCGCTCTGGCCGTAAGGCTTGACGCTGGCGTCCAGGCCGGCCTGCTCGCGCACCCAGGAGTTGGCGCCGTCCGCGCCGACCAGCAAGGCGGCGCTCAGCCGGCGGCCGTCGTCCAACGTCAACGCCGCGCCAAGCGCGTCGGCGCGCAGCGCCTGCGGCTTGATGCCCGCCAGGCAATCCACGCCGGACGTCGCCAGACGCCGCCACAGCGCGGCCAGCAGCCAGCGGTTTTCGGCAATCCAGGCCAGCGCGTGCTCGCCGGCGTCGCTGGCGGCGAACTGGATGCGGCCGCCGGCGTCCCCGCGCACGTCCATCGCTTCAATCGCCCCCAGCCGCTCGGCGCCGGGCCAGGCGTCAAGGCTCTCCAGGAAGCGGCGGTTGGCCGGGCTCACCGCGTAGATGCGCGCGTCCCAGCCCTGCTCCAGCCCCTCTAGCTGAGGCGGCCGCCCTTCGAGCAAGGCCACTCGCTTGCCCGCGCGGTCCAAGGCCAGCGCCAGGCTAGCGCCCACCAGGCCGCCGCCCACGACGATCACATCGTACTGCAATGCTTTCACATCCGCTCCCATCAGACGCCGAACACCAAATGGCTGGCGAACTTGCGCCGCAGCGGCGGCAACGCGTCCAGCGCGCTGAGGCCGACACTGCGCATGGCGCTGACCACCGGATGATGGCCGTCGAATAATTTAATCAAACCATGGGTGAAACCCACTACCGCGTGGCTGTCCACCCGTCGCGACGCGGCATAGGCCGCCAGCGCGGCGGCGTCTCCGGGATCGGCCGCGCCGGCCAGCGCCGCGCTGAGGCCGGCGGCGTCGCGCAGGCCCAGGTTCAGGCCCTGCGCCGCCACCGGGTGCATGGTTTGCGCGGCGTTGCCTATCATCGCCACCCGGCCGCTGACCACGCGGTTGAGCTGCTTCAGCGCCAGCGGGAACGCCGCGCGCGGCCCCACGCTCAGAATGCGGCCCTGGCGCTCGCCGAAGGCCTGCTGCAAAGCGGCGGCCACCTCGGCGTCGTCCGCAGCCTGCAAGCGGGCGGCGTCCTCGGCGCTGCGGGTCCACACCAACATATAAGCGTCGCCGTGCGGCAACAGGGCCAACGGCCCGTCATGGGCGAAGCGCTCGTAGGCCACGCCCTTGGGCGGCAATTCGGTGCGCACCTCGGCCAGCACCGCGCACTGGCGGTAATCGTGGCTCAGGCGCTTGACGCCGGGCAGGCTTTCCGCCAGCGCGCCGCCCTCGGCCATCACCGCCAGCCGGCAGGTCAAGACGCTCTCGCCGGCGTCGGACGCCACCGTCACCACCGCGTAATGACTGAGGCTCTTGACCTCCCTCACCCGGTGACGCCACAGCACGCGCACGCCGGCTCGCTCCAGCGCGCCGCCCAGCGCCGCCACCAACGCGGGGTAGTCCACCACCGCGCCCAGGTGAGGCAGGCCCACGTCCTCGCCCTGCAACAGGGTGCGGCCGCAAGCGCCTTGCTGCGACACGTGCACGCTGTCGATCAAGGACGCCGGCAAAGCCTCCGGCCAAGCGCCGGCTTCGCGCAGCAGCTCGCGGCTGTGCCAGGACAGCGCCAGCGCGCGCGCGTCGCGCACCGCCTCGTCGCGGCCTCGGGCCTCCACCAGCGTCACCTCGCGGCCGGCGCGCGCCAGCCGCAGCGCGGCCAGCGCCCCCACCGGGCCGCCGCCTATGATCACCACGTCCGCATGTTCATTTGTCTGTTGCTGCATGTCTGCTTCCTTCCTGTTTCCTCGGGACACAGGCTCCGGATACTCAATTCTCGTTCATCAGCGCTTCGATCTGATCAATCTGCTTGGGCACGCCGCCGGTATAGACCTCGCAGCCCTGCTCGGTAATCAGCACGTCGTCTTCGATGCGCACGCCGATATTGTGCAAGGCGGCCGGCACGCCGTCCGCCGGGCGGATATACAAGCCCGGCTCCACCGTCACGCACATGCCGGGCTGGTAAGCGCGCCACAGACCGTTGCGCTTGCGCGCGCCCACATCGTGCACATCCAGGCCGATCAGATGGCCGATGCCGTGCATGTAGAACTGGCGGTAAGCGCCGGATTCGATCACCCCGTCCACGCTGCCTTGCAGCAGCCCCAGGTCCAGCATGCCCTGAGCCAGCACCGCCAGCGCGGCGTCGCCGGATGCGTTCCAGGGCACCTTGGGCCCCAGCGCGGCGATGGCCGCCGCCTGCGCCGCCAGCACCACTTCATAGACGTCGCGCTGCGGGCCGCTGAAGCGGCCGTTGATCGGGAAGCTGCGGGTGATGTCGCCGGCGTAACCTTCCAGCTCGCAGCCGGCGTCGATCAACAGCATCTCGCCGTCGCGCAGCAGGCCGTTGTTGGCGCAGTAATGCAGGGTGCAGGCATGGGCGCCGCCGGCGACGATGCTCTCGTAGGAGGGCTGGCGAGCGCCGCGGCTGACGAAGGCGTGCAGGATTTCCGCCTCGATCTGGTATTCATGCAGGCCGGGCCGGGCGGCGCGCATCGCCTGCACATGGCCGGCGGCGGAAATTTCGCCGGCGCGGCGCAGCAACGCGATCTCGCTGTCGTCCTTGATCAAGCGCATCTCGTCCAGCAGCGCGTGCACGTCGCCGTAGCAACTGGGCGCCGGCGCGCCGTGGTAGGCGCGCTGGCGCAGGCTGTCCAGCCAGCCGTTGACGCGCGCGTCGAACTTGGCGTCGCGGCCCAGGCTCCAGCACAGCCGGCCGCAGCCGGACAGCAGCTCCAGCATCCGCGCGTCCAGCTCCGCGACGGGATAAGCCTCGTCGAAACCGAAAGCCTCGGCCGCCGCCTGCGGCCCGTGGCGGAAGCCTTCCCAGATTTCCATGTCCGGATTCTTGTCGCGGCAGAACAGGATGGACTTGCCGCTGCGCCCGTCCAGCACCAACACCGCTTCCGGCTCGGCGAAGCCGGTCAGGTACAGGAAATGGCTGTCCGGGCGATAGGGATAGAAATTATCGGCGTTGCGCACCGCTTCCGGCGCGGTGGGCAGCACCGCGACGGCGTCGCCCAGGGCGGACAGCAGGCGGGCGCGGCGGGCGGCATGAGGCGTGGGCATGGCGGAATCCAGGCAAGAGACCGGCGCGGTCGTAAAAGCGGCAGTTTACACCGCCGCCCGCGCCAACCCAAGCCCCGCCGCCGGGCAAGGCCCGGTCCATGCCCGACTCAGCGCTCCAAGCCGGTGGCTCGCTGGAAAGCGGTATGTGGGCCGCGAAACCGCTTCTCCGCTTCGAACCAGACAGCAGAGCGGCTTAAGATTCCCCGATGTTCAATTCTCTTGCTCATCTTGCAGCCTCGGAGGCACCCATTCGCCGCCGCGTTGGCCTATGGTCCGATCAAGCTTTTGCGCCCATTCCACCTTGCGGCCATTCTCGATGTCGTAGCCGTTACGCCGCTCTAAATTGCCTTTGTCGTTGTAGAAGGTCCATTTCTCGCCAGTGACGACATAGGTGGTCAACGTTGCGCGATAGATCTGGCCATCTTTTACCCAGAGTTCGATGTGGCGCTGGTCTGCCAGTGCATCGAGTTCCGGGCGTGGGAAACCGGCGCTGTTGTCGGGCAGAACGCCGAGCAGATAGCGGCCATCGGTCTTGATGCGGAGGATTTTAAGGGGGATGTCGGCGGTGAAGGGTTCTGTTTTGGCTTGGTAATTGATTTCATGGTCAGTTTTGTCTCTGCCTTGCTCGGTGAAAGTGGATAGCCAAGAGCGTTTGCGACCATCTGATTCAACATAGAAACCACGTATTCCTTGACGTAGGCCATCGTCGGACTTGTAGCTGAAATGAACCGCGCCAATATCTGTTCGGGTGACTCGTTCGGCTGAACGCACTTCAGCAACAAAGATGTCCGCCTTGATATAAATCGGCTCCCATAGCGCCTGTTCTATGGTCAGCAGCCGGTTGATCTGGCCATCCGCATCCAGGCCGAAGAAATAGATGCCGTTGACCTTGATGCCGAAGCGCTCATAGTCGATGGGGCCAGTAAAGGGTTCGCGTTTATAGCTGCTGCCCTTTCGATAAGCGATTTTTTGGCTTTGATTAATAGCAATCTGGGTGTAGCCGTCTTTCTGCTCCGTCGCCTCTAAAGTCTGAATTTCCCCGACGAAGTAATCTGTAGAAAAGGTCCGGGGACTTTCACGCACGTAGTACGGGGTATTGACATGCAGGCGTTCGCCGTTGGAGTCAGTGGTGTAGTTAAGGCTCATGGGGAGTATCCATAAAACCAGCCATCGGACGGCCGGGTATTGTTGAATGTGATAGCCAAGCAGGCCCAGCAACATGAGCAGCAGAACGCCGATCAGTGAGGCTTTTTGCCAGATCTTCATAACCAGTTCCGGCGCTTCAGCTCGTCGCGCGTCATGGTGGTGTGTGCTACCAGTTGGTCAACATAGTCAGGCTTGATCAGCCGGCGTGCGGTACTGGTGGTGGTGGCGACGATGACGCCGGGTCCACCAAAGACCGCACCCTTGGCAGCTTCCTTCAGCACCAGGCCACGCAGCTTGTCGAAGTGGGGGTCGATGTCGGCGTTCAACAATTCCAGATCAATCAGCTGGCAGTCGTGCAGCAAGCGCCAGATGAAGGTGTGGCAGTTGTTTTCGCCGAAGCTGTCCAGCCGATAGCTCCAGCGGCCGCCGGATTGATCCTTGTAAGCGGCGGCGAAGGCGCGGATTTCGTCTATCACCGCCGTCTCTGCGCGCTGGTCGGTCAAGCCCAGGTAGAGCGGCTGGACGCTGCGGGCATCCGGGTTGCCGTGGTTGGGGTCGTAAGGGTAGGGCTGATGACCGATACCGCGACCAGCCAGGAGTTCATACTTTTTCTTGTTCTCCTGGCTTTTCTTATCTGCCGCGCGGCGAGCTTTAGAGTCGCCATTGATGCAGCCCTCAACATCCCACATTGCGCTGAGCTGATCCTTCTTGCTCTCCATGCCGGTGATATCCGCCGCCGGATACCAGCCATAGCTTTCCTTGGTGTTGGGATCGTTGTGGTCAATTTCCACCCAGTAGTGGCCGGGGCCGCGGGGCTTGTCCTGGATGGCCCCTCCCTGTTGCAGAATGCCCTTGCCCCAAAACGGGATGCGCTTGAGGCGGACGCGGCTGAGTTGGCGTGGGAAGTGGATGGCGGTGTAGCTGGCCAGGCTGGCGGCCTGGGTCACACCTTCGCCGGTAATCCAGAAGTCCATGCTTATTCTCCTTGTGGCTCAAACACGATCTTGAGTTGGGATTTGGCGTAGCGACTGTTAATAACGTTGGAATTACTCCGGCTCTGTGATGTTGTCTCCCATACCCGCATACAGTTTCCCGCAGGCGAATTTGTGGAACTTGGAGCAGGGAAAGGATGAGCCAAATAAGATCGTGGTTGCGGTGCAAAAAAGGTCCAGCACTTTGTCGAGGAAAGGGGAATGAGCTGAACGCGGCCGGCGCACATGGACTCGCCCAGCAAGCGGGAATGGTAATCTGATGGCGATATTGTGGCGGCATGGCGACTTCCCCGGCTGAACACGCGAAGAAGTTGAATACCTTAAGCTGAGAGACAGAGCGGCAATATAGGATTAATCCTAAATGTCATGAGCAATGCGACCCAAGACCGCCGCCATGCCATGGCGGTGCCTTGTCCGCTTATGCTTTTCGCCATGGTCATCCCAAAAAACGGCGGGGAGTACCCCGCCGCCATGCAAACGCCTACCCAACAAGAAGCAGTTCAAAATCTCGCGAGCAAGTGTGAGATCGTTAACACGCTATCAAGTGGCGGCGGACAGCATCCACTCATGCGCCGGATCGTTGTGGAAGCGCCATTCGCGGCGCGGCCCGGCCATCACGTTGAGGTAGTAGGATTCATAGCCGTGCGGCACGCACACCGGGTGGTAGCCGCGCGGCACCAGCACCACGTCGCCGTCCTCCACCGCGTGGGATTGGTCCAGATCGCGCTCGTCGGTGTAGACGCGCTGGAACACGAAGCCCTGCGCCGGGCTCACCCGGTGGTAATAGGTTTCCTCCAGCTGGCTCTCCGCCGGCAGCGCGTCGCGGTCGTGCTTGTGCGGCGGATAGCTGGACGAATGGCCGGACGGGGTGCGCACTTCCACCACCAGCAGGCCGTCCGCCTCCGCCTGCTGCGGCAGGATGTCGGTGACGTAGCGGGTGTTGCTCCCCTGCCCGCGCACGCTCTGCGTCATGTCTTGCGGCCGGATCAGCCGCGGCGGCCGGATCAGCGGCCGGCCCGGCGCCGAGCACAGCGCCACTTCGGCCGCGCCGCGGGCGACGATGCGCAACGCACAGCCGGCGGGAATATAAGCCGCCCACGGCGCTTGCCCGTCGAACACGTCGGCGCGGCCGCCCACGCCCGGCCAGCGCTGTTCGCCGGCGACGATGTCGACGACGCCGGCCAGTACCACCACGCAGCATTCCCGTTCCGCTTGCAGCCAGTCCTCCGCCTCACCGTCGGCCAAGCGCAAGGCGCGGAAACCGACATGTCGCCAGCCGGCGGAGGCCGGCGTCACATCGGCGGCGACGCGGCCGGCCGCCGCTCTAACCCGCAAATCAGGCTGATTCATGCGCAACTCCTTTCCGGCGCGCCGGCGCGGATGGCGGCCACCAGGCCGGCCAGGGTGCGAAAGCCCAGCTCGGCGTAGCGGTAGCTGGGCGCCACCACCGGGTCCTGTTCCGCCTCCACCACCAGCCAGCCGCGATAGCCGTGCTCGGCTAGCGTGCGCAGCAGGGCTTCAAAATCGATAACGCCGTCGCCGGGCACGGTGAACACGCCGTTGAGCACTGCTTCCAGGAAGCTCCAACCTCGGTTGCGCGCCAGCCGCGCCACCTGCGGGCGGATGTCCTTGCAATGAACGTGGACCACGCGGCCGATATGACGGCGTAGCACCGCCAGCGGTTCGCCGCCGGCGAAGGCGATGTGGCCGCTGTCGAACAGCAGGCCCACTTCCGGGCCGGTGACCGCCATCAGCGCGTCCACATCGTCCGGGGTTTCGACGTAGGCCCCCATATGGTGGTGGTAAGCCAGCGCCAGGCCGTGGCTTTGCAGATGGCGGCCGAAGGCGTTCAGCCGCTCGCCGTAGTCGCGCCATTGCCGCTCCGAGCCAAAGCGCGGGCGCTGGCTCAAGGGCCTCGGCTGGCCCTGTATCGCCTGGGCCACTTCGCCGTAGACCATCACCCGGCAGCCGCTGGCGGCCAGTAGCCGCAGATGCGGCTCCGCCGCGGCGATTTCCTCATCCACGCCGCGCTCGGCCAGCCGGCCGGAATGCCAGCCGGACACACATTGCAGGCCGTGCGGCGCCAGCGCCGCCGCCAGCGCCTCCGGCTGACGCGGGAATTTATTGCCCAGTTCGAAGCCGCGGTAGCCTATGGCCGCGCCTTCGGCCAGCGCCTGCTCCAGCGAAATCTCGCCGCCCAGCGACGGCAGGTCGTCATTGCTCCAGGAAATCGGATTGATGCCGATTTTCACATCGAATGCATGCATTGCCTTGTTCCCCGCTATTCGTATTGACGCCGGCGCAGCCGGTCTTCATAAGCCTGGCGCGCGGCGCGGACCTCGGCCCGTTCCGACACCTCCGGCACCGCCACTTCCCACCAGCAGCCGCCGGCCTCGGTGGTGCGCGCCGGATCGGTGTCGATCACGATCAGATAGCTGCGCTCGGCGGCGCGGGCGCGGACCAGCGCCGCCTCCAGGCCGGCGATGTCGGCTACATGTTCGGCCTCGGCGCCCAGCGCGCGGGCATGGGCGGCGAAATCCACCCGCGGCGCGCCGTGGCGGCCCTGGCGGCAGTCGTCCAGCAAATTGTTGAACGGCGCGCCCCCGCAGGCTTGCTGCAAGCGGTTGATGCAGCCGTAGCCGCGGTTGTCCAGCAGCACCACGATCAGCTTGCGGTCCAGCATCACCGAAGTCGTCAGCTCGCTATTCATCATCAGATAACTGCCGTCGCCCACCATCACGATGACTTCGCGCTCCGGCCGCGCCATCTTCACGCCCAGACCGCCGGCGATTTCATAGCCCATGCAGGAATAGCCGTATTCCAGGTGGTAGCCGCCCGGCGTCGCCGCGCGCCACAGCTTGTGCAGCTCGGCCGGCAGGGTGCCGGCGGCGCAGACCACGATGTCGTCGCGCTCGGAGCCGGGGTGGCGCTGCACCGCGCCGATCACTTCCCCGTCGTAAGGCAGGCCGCGAGGCTGTCGCTGGCCGGTGACGCGCGCCGTCTCCGCGCGCCAGTCCTCGGCCAGCGCGCGCGCCTCGCCGCTCCAGCCGGCGTCGGCGCGCCAGCCGTCCAGCCGCGCCGACAGCGCGTCCAGGCACAGCGCAGCGTCGCCGGTCAAAGCCACGGCGTCGGCCTTGATCCCGTCCAGCGCGTTGACGTTGACGCTCAGCAGCCGCGCCTGATGAAACAACTGCCCGGAGCCGGTGCTGAAGTCCTGCAAACGGCTGCCCAGGGCCAGCACCAAGTCAGCCCGTTCCGCCAACCGGTTGGCGGCCGGCGAGCCGGTGACGCCTATCGCGCCCAATTGCAGCGGATGGTCCCAGGGCAAGGCGCTCTTGCCGGCCTGGGTTTCGGCCACCGGCGCGCCGTGGCGCTCGGCGAAGGCGCGCAAGGCCGCCGCGCCGCCGGCGCTGTAGAGCACGCCGCCGCCGGCCACGATCAGCGGCCGCCGCGCGGCGGCCAGCGCCCGCGCCGCCCGCTCCAGCACATCCGGTTCCGGCGGCGGCGCGGCGATGCGCCACAGCCGCGGCCGGAACCAGTCCGTCGGATAGTCCCAGGCCATGGTCTGCACGTCCTGCGGCAGCGCCAGCGTGGCCGGCCCGCACTGCGCCGGATCGGTCAGCACCGCCAGCGCGCGCGGCAAGGCCGTGAGCAGCTGCGCCGGGTGGACGATGCGGTCGAAATAGCGCGACACCGGCCGCAGGCAGTCGTTGACCGACAAGGTGCCGTCCTGCGGCGCTTCCAATTGCTGCAGCACCGGGTCCGGCGCGCGCGACACGAACACGTCGCCGGGCAAGAGCAGCAGCGGCAGCCGGTTGACGTGAGCCAGCGCCGCCGCGGTGACCAGGTTGGTGGCGCCGGGGCCGATGGAGCTGGTCACCGCCATCATCCGGCGGCGGAAATGGGCTTTGGCGTAGGCGATGGCCGCGTGGGCCATGCCTTGCTCATTATGAGCGCGCCAGGTGGGCAGGCTGTCGCCGGCCTGCTGCAGCGCCTCGCCCAGGCCGGCGACGTTGCCGTGGCCGAAAATGGCCCACACCCCGGCGAACAGCGGCAGCTCCTCGCCGTCCAGCTCCACCCGTTGCGCGGCCAGATAGCGCACCAGCGCCTGGGCCATGGTCAAACGAATCGTGCTCATCGCGCGCCCTCCTCGCTGAGCGCGCGGCCGGCCGCTCCGCGTTCCTCGCGCCACACCGCCACCAGTTCGGCGAATCGCGCGCCGGCCTCGGTCACCAGGCCGGCGTCGTCGATCTCGCCGGCCAGCCAGCGCTCGGCCGGCCGCTGGAACAGGCTGCGACCCACCATGAAGCCGCGGCAACTGCGGCTGGCGCGCGCGGCGGCGAAGCCCCGGCGCAGCACGTCCAAGGGGGCGTTCAATCCCAGCAACACCACGCCGCGGCAATAGGGATCGCGCTCGGCGATCAGCGCGTCCAGCGCCGGCCACTGCGCGGCGGTGGGCGGCTCCAGCTTCCACCAGTCCGGATAAATGCCCAGGTTGTACAGGCGCTTGAGCGCGCGGTAGACGGTGTCGTCCGCGCGCGGCAAATCCTTGGACGGGATGATTTCCAGCAGCAATTCGTGGCCGCTGGCCTGGGCGGCGTCGTAGAGCGCGCGGACCTGCGCCTCCTGCTCCAGCCGGTTGTCCAGCTCATCGTCCGGGTGGTACTGGACCAGGCATTTGATCACCTGCTCGCGCGGCCAGGCGGCCAGCGCCCCGGCCATCGCGCGGCCCTGCTCGAACACCAGCGGATTGGACCCTGGCAGCTCCACCGGCCGGCCCACCCACCAGCCGCGGCCGGTGGCGGCGTACAACGCGTCGGCGCCGTAGCGCTCGTCTATCAGCACCC